>JAPSGG010000077.1 GCA_031177845.1 Chromatiales bacterium | reverse complement strand
CCTGTCAAATCCTGTAGCGAAGCCCAAAGAAAGCGCCGCCACAAGGGCGGGGCAGGTATCTAGGAGGTCACTTCGCTACAGTGTTCTCACGCTGCCAAGCCAAGTATGGGATAGGTGTCGCAGCGAAACTATGCGCGGGGTTCGGAATTGGGGCAATAAAAACCCCCGCGTGAGTCGCGGGGGTCTAGGTACTATGACAGATCACCGCTCGGAGGCGTCGCGGCGATCTCGGCCAAGGTATCAGGCGGTCGCGTTGTCATCTATTGAGTCGCGAGTTGAGCAGGACTCCAAGGCATTGGCCGAGCTTTGCTTGGCCAATGCCGCAGGGGCGCCAGTCGCGAGCACAGCGAGCGATCCGGCTCGAACGAGGGTTCGCCGGCGCTGCGCGCCGGCGCCCCGCGTTCGGCAACTCGCGACCCATTCACTTGGCGCGCAGCGCCGAGCGAACTATGTTTCTACATGGGTAGATATAAGGCCTAGGGTAATGTAGGTGGTTATATTTGATTTCGTATGCGATAGATCTAGAAACTGGCGTCATAGGCATCATGGGCGTCATCAAACCTGGGGAAGTACGAAATGGCTAAGGCTGGTCTCTGGCGACGTTATGCATCGACCGCTCGCAATTGCGAAAAGCCGCTCAATCGACGCGGGGGCGGCGAATGCCGCCCCAGCAGCTACATCAGCGCTTACTTCGCACTTGCTTGGCCGCGCTGTTCGGGCGGCGGAATGACGCCGATCTGGGTCAAGAACGCCATTTGATCGTAGTACTGCACATCCGACACGATCTTATCGCCATCCCACTTGAAGAAACTCGCGCCGGGAACAGTAAAGGACTGCCCAGTCGGTTTCTTGCCCGCCAGTGGTCCGGCAGGGAACGGTTTGGACCAGGTGCCCTTGATGACCCACTGCTCGGCCAGCTCTTGATCGCCTATGGGATCTGCACTGACGACTCTAACTTTGAAATCGGGAATACCGGCAAAGAAGGCTTGCAGCCACTCTGCGATGGCAGGGCCGGACATCTCTCCGGTGCCCGGGTTGTTTAAGGTGCCGGTCTTACCATAAAACGCAGCGAGCGCTTGGACATCGTGGCTATTCCAGGCTGCTTTGTACTCTCTGAACGCTTCCATCATTGATACGTCCTCGGCGATGGATGAGCCGCCTGGCATGGCGCATCCGATTAGGGTCAGCACACTGGCCGCTATCAGCGAGCGTGTGGAGTTAGATCTAGCTGTCGTCGTCATCATCTTTAATCCTCCTGTGCAAAATGCCCTGTGTTGATCAGCGTGGTGCCAGGTATGAATTCGGCTGCCACCGCTGAAGTGTTAAACGCGGTCATGTCGCGCGACACTGGAGACTACGCCCAGTGAGGGTTCCGATTGGGTACGGATTGCAATATCGGGCACGGTCACTCGCGTGAAGGCTACGGTGGCGGCTGTCAGCAACCGCTCCAACTAGGCCGGGAACGCTATATCGAGGGGCCGCTCGTCAGGGCAAGCGTGCTTTGGGCGCGGTGCATCGAGACTGCGGTGAGATACAATTCACCATTCGGGACAAACGAACGTTTGCAGCGCTCGGTGCTCCGATCCAATGAATCCGGCCACTCATCTGGCACAAATCCATTTCCGCCACACACCCTTAAAAGCCAAAAGGCTCGGATCCAGGCTACTTCGAGCATATCGCGAGCAGATGCTGCCCTTCGTACCGAAATATCGCCCAGCTGACAATTTGCATAACGAGCGGTACGTTGAGAGATCTACCAGCCTGAGCCTTTGTCGTAAGTTGAACGTGCATTTGCGGGTTGGAATAGAACGACTGATATTTGACTATTTCTGCAAGATCTAACCGTTGGTAACGTCTGCGTGTGATCGCTTCTCCTTCGTGAGGCGGAAAAGCGCACGGTTAGCAGAAGTGCAGATAGGATACGGATTGTGAAACTGGTAGCGGCCGGCTCCGGTTTAGGGTCGCGATCGCCGCCCGCGCAGGGTCGGAAGGTTTGATGATGCCAGAACGCCTGGTCCTATTGCTGCACTGTCTTGAGGATCGCCTCGGTGGCGGCCGAGGGCTTGGCGCTCAGGCAGATCGAGAGACGGAGCTTACAGCGGTAGTAGGCATCCAGCGCCTCAGCCCGATGCCCGAGCTGATGATGGCAGCGCATCAATCCCTGGTAGAGGGATTCGGCCAAGTCGTCGATTTCAAGTCCATGTTCGTAAGCGCTAAGCGCTGCTGTCCAGTCGCCCGCTTGTTCAAAATGAGCTGCGAGCGCTTGCACGAGTCGAATGAACCGGGTGCGCAGGCGGTGACGCGGCACTTCTGCCCAGGCAGACTCAAGCTCATCGGCAAGGAAGTTCCCTGAGTATAGGCTCACCGCCTGCTCGGCTGAGCTGACCCACGTGTCCGGTGATCCCGCTGATGGCGCAGTCTCGGCCTGGACCGCGAGGGATTCGAATGTCCAGCTGTCGACCCAAACGCGGCGCAGGTCCAAATTGACCCGACCTTCTACTAAGCTGACCGTTGCTTCACCGAGTAGTTGGCGCAAACGATGAAGCGCCGACGCGAAGGCATGGTGAGCGGCGTCACCCTCTTGCTCCGGCCACAGCGCGTCGGTGAGTTGTGCCTCGCCAACCCCTCGGCCACCGGCCGCAACGATCGCCTTGAGCAGCTGCAGCGGCTTCTTCGGCGCCTTGCGCGAGAATGCGAGCGGTCGATCATCGCGCAGTATTTCAAAGCGGCCGAGCGTGTAGACTTTAACCGCCCACGGCCAGTTCTCTAATTCCAGCGGCGGGCGCTCAGACGACGGGCCCCAGATGCGAGCAAGATCGCGCGCGTATGCGGTTTCGATGCCGGCGGCGAGCGCCCTAATACACAAGAGTGTAATCGCATAGCCTGGACAGGCCGGCGCGCCAAAATAGCCGTGCGATCGACCGAGGCCAAATACCTCCTCGAGCTTGCGATGACCCAACATGTCATCGCCCGCGCGAAAAGCCGCATAGGCTTGAACGAGCAAGCAGTCCCACTCCACCCAGTGCGTGCCGCCGCGGCGGGCGAGTTCGAGGGCTTCATCAGCAACGGTTTTAGCCTCTTTAGTATGGCCTTGAGCGCACAGCGCCCACGCCAGCGTGGCACGACCCCAAGGCCGGAGTCTCTGATCGCCGCACTCGTTGCCGGTCCTGACACACTCTCTCGCGTGCGCCACGGCTTCAGCGTAATCCTCCTCTAGGAGAGCGGCCCATGCGGCGAGCTGGTGATAATAGTGTCCACCAACAGTCCCCCGCGCCTCGGGTCGATTGGCCACCTGAGCAAGCATCTCTCTCCCTTTCTGCAGATCGCTTTTCCCGAGCGCACCCACGGTCATCCACACGTGACACATGTAATCCCAGGTGTGGATGCCGGTCTTCTCCGCCAGCGTTACGCCTTTGCTCGCGCTGTCCACAGAGTCGGCAATACGGCCACAGGCGCAGTAATAGACAGCCAAAGCCGTATAACCGATCGCCATCGCGAGCGGAGAGATCTCGCCGGACTTCATGAGCTGGCGGAGTGCGCCGGCGGTCGTCCCCGCCCGCGCTAAGTCGCGATGCGCATCCGCTAGCGTGGTGCGCGCCAGCGTATCTGCTTGCAACGAAGTATTACCTGTCGCCGCCGTCAGCTCGAGCATACGCTCGCGCCACCAGGGGCGCCGCGGATGCGTGGGGTTGCGGAACTCGAGCGCCATGTTCATCCTCTGAGCGACCCTGCACTCGATCTCCATTGAAGGAAACTCTGCATTCGTCTGGAGTAGCGCTTCGAGACGCTCCATCCAAGGATCCCAACGTTTGTAGGACCCGCTACGATCGTACTGGATCGCCTCCATGACACCGCACCAGGCGAGATATAATCCTGACGCATCGCCTGCCATATGAAACTTGTCGAACGCCATTTCAAAGCAGCGCAGGCTGTGCGCCGGCCTGACGGCCAATATGGATTGGCCCCACCAATACGTGATCCAGGCGTCGGATGCACGCACGTTTTCCGGCAATGCCCGAATCCACTCTTCGAGTGTGGCGCTGCGGCTCTGGGCCAACATTGCGGGTGCGCTAGATTTTATGAACTCGGTCATGCGTGACCAATCCTGGGTCTCTCGTAAGAGCTCGATGGCGGATTCGATCCGTCCTTCGCCTTCCAGTAAGGCCGCGCCCTGGCGCTTGAGAGCAATCAGCTCCTCTGGCGGAACCGTCTCCTCAAGCTGCGCCAGCAGGAACTCACGCAGCAGCGGGTGATATTGGTAGACCTTATCCGCATTCGTGTGGCGGGTGATGAAGAGATTTCGACGGTGCAGGTCGGCCAAAATTCGCTCGGCGTGGGCCTCACCCGTCAGTATGGCGGTCATCGATGGGGTCATCTTGGGCAGGATGGCGCTTTTTAGCAAAAATGCCTGAGCCTCGGGCTTGAGACGCTCCAGCAATTCGCCAGCGAAGTAGTCAAAGATGCTCTCCGGAGCAAAGGTCGCGAGCCCCTCGGGCTCGACCTCTTCGGTGCGCAGCCATTCGAGCAACAGCACCAGACCTGCCACCCAGCCTTGGAGGCGCGCCACCCACGGTTTAAAGCTGATGATGGCGCCAAGTTCTGGCTCACGTAACACTACGATCGCCCGCGCCTCGGTTTCGCTCAGTTGTAAGTCTTTCCAGCCTATAACCGCCATCGCGCGATTGGCCTGCAGGCGCGCGAGCGCCGGTGGCGGTGATTGACGACTGATCGCGATGACCTGACATCGCGCCGGAATGGCCTCAAGGCCTGCGCGCATCACCTCATGGAGCTTAGAGTCAGAGCCGGCCTCGTGATAGTTGTCGAACACCAGCGCCGCCGGTCTCGGGAGCCGCTCGCACAGTTCGCTGAAAAAATTGCGGGCGAACGTGGGTACTCCGTGGGCGTACTCGAAGGAGAACAAGGGCAAGGGCTTCTGCTTGCGCGGATTGGCTTGTTGGTCAGCGAGCCCCAAGTAATAGAAGAAGGTGGCAATGTCGTTGTCGCCTTCGTCGACTTGATACCACACGCAGGGCAGCTTGCGGGCATCGAGAAAACTGGCGACCAATGTAGTCTTGCCCGAGCCGGCCGGTCCCATGATCCAAGTGACCGGGTGTACACGCGCCGCATCGAGCTTCGCGTACAACCGCTCGCGGGCTAGAATCTCCCGAACATGTGGCCGGCTAATCTTGGCCAGTGCTCGCCTTTTTGTTCGAGCAGCAAATTCTCCTTGCATGGAGCCTTAATTTTCACCACCTGAGAAGGAGTATAGACGAGAGTGCGGGCGCACGAGTTTCCAAGTCCGTAAGCCATTAACGCGAATAGATCGGTTGCGGCTTAGCAAATGCGATGCTGGCGATCCTCCGCGCTACATGGATTGGAGTAGTCATAGCATGGATAGGAGTTGCTCAATGATCAGAGCCAAGGGCCTGGGAGGTTGCCGCATCCGCCTTGGAATTCGCGTCAGCGTTCCTTGGTGATCGGCTCCCGCTGATATTAGCGCTTATATCTCGCACGGATCGCATAGATCCAGGACCAGCCCATCACGGCCTTGCTGTCGACCGCCTTGCTCGGGTGCTACATACTGCGCCAGTTCCTTGTATAGCTGCGCCCGCAGGCTAGTTTGGCGAGCGTCGCGCCCGGTTCAGCGTGCTCACCGCGGACGAACAGGAGAGCAACTGGGCTCCAAAGTAGTGGGAAGCTCTCCAGCAGCGCTCGACCTTACGGCATTGCTCAATTGCAGGATTGCATCGCTCATGCTGGTAGTGGATCAACTCACGGCTATGATGACCTTCGTGCTACAGCCACTGACGCAAGCCGCTGATCGTCCTGTCAACGCAGCTCGCAGAGCTTCCCTTAGCGTGGTTCTCAATAACGATAATATGGCTTTGGTATCTAGCAGCGCTTGAGCCATCCGGCCCGGCCCATTCACGCCACGCTACTGGCTACTCAACCTTATAACCTCCTGCAAAAGGTCGTCGATTGCCTCATCTACTTCTGCCGTTTTAGGTGCATGGTATCAAGGCAGGCGTTGACACCGCACTCAGGGCAAGCGAGTCTTTGGTTGTGCCTAAACCATTTGATGGTCTTGTTGATCATGTGGCCGCAATTGGAACACGGGATCGCTAGCCGGTGAGCGTCAGAGACTGACTTCATGCTGGTGCACCCGCGTGAGTTCATTTTTCCGGATGGTAGATTTCCAAGACGGTGTCTTGATATGTAGGAAGGCAAGTGCTGCCCTATACCCCATCGAACACCCGCGCCGCCTTAAGCCACACCTAATGCACGCTGCGGGTATCTCTGCCACGTCCCGCCACAAGGGACGGCGGGGCGCTTCCCTCCCTTTGTCACATTGCTGTCAGCAGTCTGCACTATAGTGCGTATGGGGTGATAGGCGCGTTCATAATGTCCTGTGCTCTCTTATAGCGCACAGGATCGCGCCTCCCTTCATGAGTTCTATCAGATACATCTGCAAGGCAGCGTATTCATCGCACAGCCGCCGGTACTGCTGATCAGATATGTATAAGTTGTTCACGGAAGTGGCCCCGGCAGATTTCTTGTTGCCCGACTATGATGCGACGCATATAGACAAGGATTGCATCTGGTGCACCGTATGCGGCGACAGTGACAGTAGAGTGGGCCTAATAGGACCCGCCATTACGGGATCACGTGGGCGCACTTCTTGCTTACTAAATTGTCTACTAAATTATCTACAAGTCTAGAACGGCCACGCTAGAGACTTCCCCCACTATCAAGCGGCTCCAGTATGGGTGACCAAATTCAATACAACGAGATCCTGCTTCGCATGATCGAAGCCTTACCCGACGCGCCTATCGCGACAGTAGCGCGCTCGGCTCGGGTCGCTTTTGAAATC
>JAPSGG010000349.1 GCA_031177845.1 Chromatiales bacterium | reverse complement strand
ATGAAAAGGTGATGGTGTCATTCTGAACGGGCGCGATGCGCGAGCGGAGAAACCTATCATGCCTTGATCGTGTCCACCGTGCCGTTAATTCTTCCTGCTAGTCATTTCCGCTCCGCGTGCATAAGACTGTGGCGCCGGTGGGCGATATGGGCGGTATGCTGGTCGCGTTCTTCGCCCCATATCTTCCTCTTGGCGGCACGATAGTATTGGACCAGCGGGAGATGGCTAGGGCACACGTACGAGCAGCAACCGCACTCGATGCAATCGAACAGGTTGTAATCTTGCGCCCGCTCGAGGTCTCCGGCCTTCGCATACCAGTAGATCTCCTGCGGCAGGAGTATCGCCGGGCACACGCTTGCGCAATCCCCGCAGCGGATGCACGGCATGGGGTGAGCGGGTTGCGGGAGCTCGCCGCGCGCCGCCGCCAGGATGCAGTTGGTGGCCTTGACCACCGGCGCTGCGTCGGTGTCCAGCGCGAAGCCCATCATCGGCCCGCCGATGATGAGCCGCTCGACATCGTCTGCGTAGCCACCGCAATGTGCAATCACATCGGCGATCGGCGTACCGAGCAGGACCTCCAGATTGCGCGGCTGTTTCACCCCCTGGCCCGTGACCGTCACGATGCGCGACAATAAAGGTTCACTATGCGCGACCGCGCGAAACACCGCCTCCGCAGTGCCCACATTGTGGCAAATGATGCCGATATCCTCCGGCAGCCCACCACTGGGAACCTCCAGACCAGTCATAACCTTGATCAATTGCCTTTCGCCGCCAGCGGGGTAGCGATTGGGCACACGCGCAATGCGGATGCCATCCACGTCTTCGCCGTCCAAGGCGCCGCACAGCGTCGCATAAGCCTCGGGTGCGCTCTCTTCGAGGGCGATGACGCATTCACTTGCCCCGAGGATATAACGCATGATCCTCGCGCCTTGGATCACGGCCTCGGAGCGAGTGCGCATGAGCATCTCGTCGCAACTGATATATGGCTCGCACTCGGCACCGTTGAGAATCAGCGTGCCGATCTGACCTGATGGGGCCAGCTTGACCGCGGTGGGGAATGCGGCACCGCCCAGCCCAACAATGCCGCTTTCACGCACGCGCTGGCGCAGTGTTGCTCGGTCGATCCTTTGATATTCGCGCATGGGTCGAGGTCGATTGCCAACCCATGTGTCGCGCCCGTCTGTCTCGATCACCATGCACAGGTCGGTCAGCTCCGGTGGATGCGCCACCGCATATTCATCGATATCGACCACGACGCCCGAGGTGGAGGCATGCACTGGGGCGCTGATGTAATCGTCGGCGCGCGCGACGATCTGACCCTTGAGCACCTTGTCGCCAATCTTGACTAGCGGATCGGCGCGTTCGCCGATGTGCTGCACCAACGGCAGCACGATGCGCTGAGGCGGTGGCATGCGCTCCAGCGGGAGTCGAAATGACTGATCTTTGCGCCCTTCCAGGCGCAGGCCGCCGGGAAAATCCCAGAGCCGATGAGTGCGTTCGGACATGGCTGCTACAGCATCGCCAGACTCGCAAAGCCCATGAACGCGAGCGACATCAGCCCGATGGTAATAAGGCTGATGGCATTGCCCCTGAAGGTTTCCGGCACGTCGGCGACGGCGATTCGTTCGCGCATGGCGGTGAAAAGGACCAGCACCAGCGAAATCCCAAGCGCGCCGCCGAACCCGTACAGGATGGATTCCACGAGCCCTCGCGACGCCTGCACGTTCAAAAGCGGTACGCCCAGCGTCGCGGAGTTCACGGCGATCAATGGCAGAAAATCGCTGAGGGTGTTGTGCAGCATCGGGCTGATCCTGCGGGCGAGCCACTGGATAAACGGCGCGATCCCGGCGATGACCAGAACGAATGCTAGGGTGCGCAAGTACTCCAGATCGAGCGGCCGAAGCAAGAATTGGCCTACAAGATGATTGGCGGCAGTGGAAATCAACAGCACGACCACGGTCGCGAGCGCCAGGATCATGGCGGTTTTCGGTCCGCGCGACACGCTCGTCACCGGGCACAGCCCCAGAAACTGAGCCAGCACCAGGTTATTGACCAGCCCCGCGCTAATCAGGATGAAGGCGTAGTCTGACAAAGGCTCAACCGCTGTGGTGATCACGGTCGAAGGATGCAGCGCGCGCCGCCCGCTTGGCTTTCACGCGTGCAACCGCCGCTGCAATCACCGCTTTTTTCTCCGTGAGCGTTAGCTGTCCAGGGCTCATGGCATCGAGACCTTTTGCGGCTTTTCGCTCGGCCCGGTCGCGCGCAAGCCGCAGGTTGCGCCACTCGAAGCGGCGGCGGGCGCGGTCAGCTTTGGCGCGCGCGCGGGCATCGGTCGCCGGCACGATGTTCGGCCCGGCCGGAACCATTGCGATGCAATCAACCGGGCAAGGTGGCACGCACAGTTCGCAGCCCGTGCACTCGTCGGCGATGACCGTGTGCATCTGTTTTGCCGTGCCCAGGATCGCATCGACTGGGCAGGCCTGAATGCACTTGGTGCATCCGATGCAAGCCTGTTCATCGATGACCGCGCGCCGTGGCGGGGTATGCTCACCCCGCATGGTGTCCAGCGGGATAGGCTCACGTTGCACAAGCCGAGCGATTTTTGCAATGGTCGTGTTTCCCCCGGGAGGGCACTGATTGATCTCGGCCTCGCCCTTGGCAATGGCCTCGGCGTAGGGCCGACAACCCGCATAGCCGCAACGGCGGCACTGCGTCTGCGGCAGGTATTCGTCGATACGGCGTGCGAGTTCGGCATTATTCATGCTGCGATTCTAGAGGAAGTGTAACCGCTGTAGATAGGTGTTGTGCTA
>JAPSGG010000076.1 GCA_031177845.1 Chromatiales bacterium | reverse complement strand
GTACGCGGCACGTATCCGGACGGTCTTCTCCTCGGCCATCTTCATCATCTCCTTCGGCAATCCCTTGGCCGTGAGCTTATCTGGGTGATGCTGGTTCATGAGGCGGCGATAGGCCTTCTTGATCTCAGCATCCGATGCATCGGCGGAGACACCTAGCACCTCGTACGCCTCGGCCAGCGCGTCGCGGCCGCTCGCGGCGCCCCGGCCGCGCGTGTACCAGCCTCGCAGCAGGGCCTCCAGGCGCGCGAACTCCCGTGGCGTGAAACCTAGGCGCTCGGCGATCTGCAGCAGCACGCCATGCTCAGCGGTATCGACTTTGCCATCCGCAAAGGCGGCCTGTAATTGTATTTCCAGAAATACACGGATGAGATTGGCCTGCCAATGGCACGCGTTTCGGAACTCATCCACTGCAGTGTCCACATCGAAATCGGCGCGCTTGCCGCGGTTGAAACAGTCTATGGCCTCCCGGCGCGCCTGCGGCGACAGGTTCATGCGCGCCATCAGCGCCTCGGCGATGCCGATCTCGGCCTCAGAGACCCGCCCATCGGCCTTGCAGATATACCCCATCACGCTGAAGGTGGTTTCAAAGAAAATTTTCTGAACGGTGGCCGAACGATCAGCCCCGGCGCGCGGCGCCGTACGCGCCCGGTCTACCCAGTAGCCCGCGATAAAGCCCAGCACCGCGCCTAAGAGATCGGCCGCCAGATACCCGAATAGCGTCAGCGCTATCCTGCCGGCCCAACTCATGGCGTGTGCCTTAACGGTCACAAGCACACGGAAGTAGTCTGACAGTAAGCCCGGAACATGAGACTCTAGTTTAGAGCAAGATCGCCGCACCAGCGGGCGAATCCACGATATTCGCCTAGGATCAAGCCGGCTCTGATAGGATTGCCGCACTCGACCATAAGAAACGATCCAGGCCATCATGAATATAACCAAAATTCGTGCTGCAACGGCTTTGAATCTCGCGCCAGTGTGCCGTTGCACCGCGCGACCCAGTCGTATGCCCTTGTGGCTACGCATGGCGTGCGCCTGTGGCTTGGCGCTCCTACCACTCGTATCTGCCCAAGGCGCGACGGATGCCGACCAGGTACGCCTCGATCTCACCGCGCACTGGGTGGGTTATGCAAGTCTCGCGCTGTTCATCCTGGCCTACGGACTCGTCGTGTCCGAGGAATTCACGCAGCTACGGAAATCCAAGCCGGTCGTGCTGGCCGCCGGCATCATCTGGCTACTCATTGGCTTGGTCTACGCGCAGGAGGCCGATAATCCCGACACCGTTGTCACCACCGTCAGGCACGTGCTCGTGGAATACGTTGAGCTCTTTCTGTTCCTGCTTGCGGCGATGACCTACGTCAATGCCATGACCGAGCGCAACGTATTCGGGGCGCTGCGATCGTGGCTGGTGCGCGCGGGCTTCAACTATCGGAGTCTGTTCTGGGTTACCGGGGTCATCTCGTTTTTTCTGTCCGCGGTTATCGACAATCTCACCACTGCGCTGGTGATGTGCGCCATCGCACTGGCGTTGGGTGCTGGCAACAGTCGCTTCATCGCGCTTTCCTGCATTAACATCGTGGTTGCCGCCAATGCAGGCGGTGCTTGGTGCGCCTTCGGCGACATCACCTCATTGATGGTATGGCAGGCCGGGGCTCTGGAGTTTTTCCAGTTCTTCGAACTATTCCCGGCTTCGGTCGTTAATTGGATTGTTCCGGCGGCGGCGATGTACCTCTCGGTACCCGCGGGCGGGCCTGAGGAACCCAGCGCGGGCGCGGAGCCCATCCTCCGCGGCGGAAAGCGCATCATGCTGCTGTTCGTGGCCACGTTGTGCACCTCGGTCAGCTTCCAGCATTTTGCGCATTTGCCCGCGGCCTTAGGTATGTTGACGGGTCTGGCTTATCTCCAGTTCTTCGGCTATTACCTCACGAAGACCGGCTCGACAACGCGAAACGGGCCCGAGGGAGAGACCGGCGACGTGGTGGCCTTCGATGTCTTCCGTTTCGTGGCGCGCGCGGAGTGGGACACGCTGCTGTTCTTTTACGGCGTGATCCTGTGCGTAGGCGGGTTAGGCTTCATCGGCTATCTGGCGATAGCCTCCCAACTTCTCTACGTGGAGATGGGGGCGACCTTCGCAAATGTCATGGTAGGTATCGCTTCCGCCATGGTCGACAACATCCCGATCATGGCCGCCGTCATCCAGATGGAGCCCAACATGTCGGAGGGGCAGTGGCTATTGGTGACGCTGACCGCGGGCGTGGGTGGCAGCATGCTCAGCATCGGTTCGGCGGCAGGGGTCGCCTTGATGGGGCAGGCGCGCGGACATTACACGTTCTTTAGGCATCTGCGCTGGACGCCCGCGATCGCCTTGGGCTACGCCGCCAGCATTGTCACGCATTTGTGGATCAACGGCGGCCTGTACTGAACGACAGGTGGCCGCGGAGTCGTTGCAGTGTTCCCTCTAGGAGCTGGATACCCCTAATCCTCGGATCTGGCCCGGGGCAGGCACTAGACAAAGAGTAAATAGGCGAAATCTGAGGGCCGCGACCGTAAGCCAGGTTTTGAGGGTCTAGTCTCGGAAGACTCCCCCGCCCACCGCTGCGTGTCGGTTAGGTCCCTTTAACAAAGGGGGCGGTGAGGCTGCATGATGTGCAGCCGAGGAGGGGACTTGGGGTCGCCCTCGGCTGACACATGGAACCCCTGGCCTTAGCGGGAGAAAGATTCAGTGGATATTCGCGGCGCTCGCGCGCCGATAGCCATCTAGAAAGCGTTGATCGATCCAATCCTTGAGCCACATGCTCGTGTGGCCGTTCCACCACAAAGGCCCCCAGGTGGACAGCGCGGTACCATCGCCGAGATTGAGGATTGCCAAATAGCGTGTCTGCGGCTCGTAATTCTTCAGCGCTTCGCCCGTCAGGCTTGCCAGGATATTGCCGTGGATAAATCGGGCCTGTTTTACCCCGAATACACCGAGCTTGGGCAGGTGAAAACCCTCCATGTGCGCGCAATCACCGGCGGCGAAAACCCGCGCGTCCGCGATTGAGTGCAAGTACGTATTGATCCGCAGGCCATCGCAAGGATCGGTTGGCAACCCTAGTTTGTGCACGAGCGGATTTGCCTCTAAGCCGATGGCCAGCACCACCAGATCCGCCTCGATGCGGCGGCCATCATTGGCGACCAATGTGCCAGGCTCGCGCCGCGTAACGCGGGTGTGCGTTTCAATCTTGATACCTCGCTTCGTAAGCTTGCGGAATAGCGTCCGGGAGGCCCCGGCGGGTGCCTGCCCGACCAGCCGCTCGCCCGAATTCAACAGCGTGATGCGCGGCTGCGCACCGCAACGCCGAGCCAAGGCGTGCAGATTGGCCGCGATCTCCGAACCGGTTGGGCCGCCGCCAACAACCGCCAGATGCGGTGACTCGCCGCCGGCGTACCGTACCTCAAGTGTCTGGCGTAATCGCCAAAGATTGCTGATCGGTTTAATGGGCCAGACGTCTGAATCACCCGCCATGCCGGGGATGAGATCGTTGTTTACCCGGCTGCCAACATTCAGCGACAGATAGTCATACGCCATCTCTCGCCCGGAGGTCAGGTGCATTGAACGTCTTCCGGAATTGATGGACTCCACCCGGTCACGCAGGAACTCGCCGCCATTAGCCGTGATCAGCGCTCTAGGGTCGATCCGATCGTCCTCGGACGTGTACATGCCACCGAGCATCCCGGTGGCCAGCCCCGAGTACCAGAATTCATCGGGGTCGACGAGCACCACGCGCGCGCCGCGCTCGCACAATTCGCGCGCGTTCGCCGCAACGTACAGGTGGGCGTGCCCTGCCCCAACCAGAACCACCGTCCGCTTGCGGCTCACCCGCGAGTTTCAGCCAGCATCATGCATCGGCCGACTCCGTTAGCCGCAAGGCCATGTGCCGCGCCCCCTGCAGACCGATCTCAGGTGTCTTCACGATAGACACCGGCACGCGTTCCAGCAGCGATGACATAGCCGCGTTTCGTCGGAAGGACTCGATGAAGATTCCAGAACGCATCGCCGCAGCGATCTTGAGCACGATGCCGCCGGCCAGATAGATACCGCCGGTGGCGAGAAAAGCGAGCGCAAGATTTCCCGCCTGCGCGCCGTAGATGCGCACGAAAAGCTCGAGCGTCAGCCTAGCTATGGGCGGCACATCGGCCGCCATTGCGGTCGTAGAGATGACCGCGGCCGGATCATCGGCCTGATGCAAGGCATCTGCAAGCCACGCCGGCTCCGCGGCACGTCCGGTCTCGCGCAGGAATTCGTATATGCGTGTCAAACCGCGTCCGCAGAGGAGCGTCTCGCAACTGACCTGCCCAAGTCTCGCGAGCAGATACTGTAGGAGGTCGATTTCCACTTCATCGCGCGGCGCGAAGTCTGCATGCCCACCTTCGGTGGCGAGCATCTCGTAGTGGTCGCGCTGCCACACCATCGCACCCTGGCCCAAACCAGTGCCCGCAGCCAGAATCGCGCGCGTGCCGCAGCCCTCGGGCTCACCCGCCTGTAACACCTCAAGCTCGTCCGCTTTCAGGCCGTCAATGCCATAGCCCACGCCCTGCATGTCGTTGATCAGGTGCACGCGGTTAATGCCGAGCCGCACCGCGATTTGCTGGGCATCGAGCGTCCACGGGAGATTGGTGATTTTGGCCTTTTGGTCGCGTACCGGTCCTGCCACGGCGAAACATGCCGCCGAAGGTGGCACATCATCGGGCGCGTTCTCTGCAAGAAACTTGCTGACGATGGCCTCCAAACCGTCATACGTCTGACTCCCGTAGCTTTGGGTCGCGATGACGCGTATGGGGTCGCCGCCATCGCAAAGCTGTAAGAGCACCTTGGTGCCGCCTACGTCACCGGCGAGTATGTTCATTGACGTATGCTCGGTTAACCCATTAGCCACGTTCAGGAATGCGGATGCTCAAGTGTAGGATGAAGATGTTTCGGCCGCCACCGACCTGGGAGCGGCCCACTCCCATGCCTAGGGCCACAACCTGCCGCCAGCGTGCGCAAGCTGTAATGCATTACTTGGCTTGCCTATTAACTAGCGCCGGAGCTGCAGGTAGCTCTTTGCAGCCGTCCCTCTGGGATCATTGGGGTGCATATTCCGTTGACTACCTGAATGCTACCAACTACAAGCATCAGAGCTTCATTGGTTACACACCTTGTTGAACCCGGGAAAGACGCCTCTTGGGTGTCGAATTGGAGTTGTACGGCGCGACGAGTCAACGGCTAGAGTATAAATGCCGACTTGGTGGCATCTGTGCCAGATGCCTTAGTCCCGGGAGGATGCAATGAAGCTGTCAATCGATGAGGAGCTGCTCGAAAGAGCACGTGAGTTGGGCTCGCTCGGGTCCGGGCGGAAACCCAATCTCCTCGGCGGAGTTTCTGCAGAGGATGATTGGCCAATTAGGCCGAATTGCTCGGCGATGTAGAGGAGTTACGGGCGATTACCGGAGTCTACGCGAAGGTAGAACTGGCTGGCCACGAGCTCCACTCCATCACCAGCCGGACCCGCATCATTGACGTTGCGGTTGCGTCCCGCGGCAAGCAACGATGTCGTGGTGATGGCTTCCCCGGCGGCCTGAAGCTGTTCATCGGTGGCGCGAGCCTGCGTGAAATCGACGCCTGAAATCTCCCGATGGTTGATCGAGTTGAGTTTTGCCTCGTGAACGGAGAAGCACGGCGTCGTAATGCACCTAATACCGTTGTCGCGCAAACGGAAAAAGATGCCCGTCGGTGCTACATCAGTTGCTGCGAGCCAACCCTCGTTGACCACGAGGCGACCGAACCGCTGCCCATTGACGGCCCGACCCGGCTTAAGACGCCCGCGCACGAGGGCGAGCCCAGCGACAGCGGCTTGTTGAAATTTAGCGAGCTTCTTGTCATCGAGACCGAGGCGACGATAGTCGACTTTGGCTACGTAGCACGCTTCCTGTAACGAGCCATCGGCGCAACGCGTGCGCTCCTGATTCACGCCGCTGACGAAAACGCCCCCGCACATAGGGGAAGGACAAAGCCGACGATCCGGAGATAGGCGGAAATAGCTGGAGCTTTCTTTGAGGGTGTCTGCGCCCGCGACTTGAAAAGCAGCGAGCGCAAGTAACAGCATGATATTCCATAAGTGTCCTTGAATTATAACGCGCATAAAATCCTCCTTTTAGCACGCTTTGGTTCTTCCACTTTGCGGCGCATCCACTCTAAGGCGAGGACTGGCCGCGCGTCAAGCCTAGCCCGAAGCGGCACCTTTGAATTCAAATTCCTGCGTTACAGGGCGCGACCCGAAATGATCAACGGCTTGTTATCATGCCTCGCGCAGCAGTTCTAGCTGCGCAGATCGCACTGGGACATGTTCTCGCCTTTGATTGCCACCTGCTAGGCGTGAATGAGGATTAACGAAAGCAAGACAATCGATGAGGTGCCGCAGTGGATACGCCACGCGCCACTGAGCTTGACCTTCATGTCGTTTGAGTAACTTTATCGGAGACGCGTGGCTTGCGCGACTGGCGCAGCGCCATTGCCAGAATCAACACCAACAGCGGATAGATCGACGAAAATCGATAGAGCTGCTCCAGCGCGAGTTGGCTGCGCAGCAGGCCGATCAAGAATGAGCCAACGCCCACGCCCACCATCAAAGCGGCGATCATCATTGACGAGACCCACGCGACATGCATTTCGAAGCGCCTGGAGATCAGTCCGATGGTCAGCGGGAAAAACGCTGAACAGGCTAGCCCCGCCAGCGCGAAGAGACCGATGCCCAGCGCCGGCGTGTTCGCGTAGGGCATCAATAGGAAGGCGCAGATCATTACGACTGGAAGGGCAAGCCAGATACGTTCCGCGGTGCTGCGTGTTCCCGCGGAACG
>JAPSGG010000348.1 GCA_031177845.1 Chromatiales bacterium | reverse complement strand
GTTTCATCGAGTACATGGACGTGGGGGCCAGCAATGGGTGGCGACACGACGAAGTGGTGCCGGCAGCCGAGGTCGCCGCGATGATCGACGCTGAACTCCCCATCGAGCCCATCGACCCTAATTACCGGGGCGAGGTCGCAAAGCGTTGGCGCTATTTGGATGGTGGCGGCGAGATCGGCATTATCGCTTCGGTGACACAACCGTTCTGCCGTAGTTGCACGCGCGCCAGACTGTCCGCGGAAGGCTCGCTCTACACCTGTCTGTTCGCGACTCAAGGTCATGACTTCCGCGGTCTCCTGCGCGAAGGCGCCAGCGACGAACACATCGCGCAGTTTATCCAGTCTATCTGGACGCTGCGCGCGGATCGTTATTCCGAATTGCGCACCGTGCAGACGGCGCCGTTGGCCAAGATCGAGATGTCTTACATCGGCGGTTAGATTAGTAGGCCTGTTGTCCAACAGCCATAATGGGCATATCGCGTGAAAAGCGCTCTCCCTATGGTCGCCGCGCGGGCATGGCAAGCGTATAACGCGATGGAGGCGACCAAGCAACGCCACTTCGCCTATATGCGCGGCTTGGAAGATCGCTACAAGAAATACGGGTCCCCCAGCGAGACGGAAAGGCGGATGCTCGACCGGCTGCTCAAAGAGCATGACGCACAGGTAAGCGCGTTCAAGATGGCGATTCACGAGTTGCGCGCGCAGGATGGCAAGGCCCACGACGACCTGCTCGCATATATCGCGGAGCTTCACGCTGTCATGGCACCATTCGTACGGGAAGGGTGAGCCGCGACGCAAGGAATCAACCGTTCGCCAGGCCAAAGCACGGTTGTCGTGACCCGAGGTACATGGAACAGGGATTCTAAGGAATGCGTAACGACGATAATGAACAAGCGCTGAAAGTCCTGCTGGTCGATGACCATGCCGTGGTACGCGCGGGCTATCGTCGCCTGCTGGAAGGCTCAGCGCTCAATATCAGCGTATCCGAAGCCGATACCGGCGAACAGGCCTATGCACGCTACTCGGAGCAACCCTTCGATTTGGTGGTCATGGACCTGACGCTGCCTGGAATCGGCGGACTGGAAACCATACGGCGGATCACGCAGCGGGATCACGCCGCGCGCGTGCTGGTGTTCAGCATCCACGATGAAAGCGTGTTTATCGAGCGCGCATTGAGTGCGGGCGCTCGCGGCTATATCAGCAAGAGCAGCGCGGCGGAGGTGCTGGTCGAGGCCGTGGAGCGGGTGGTGCGCGACGAGGTCTATCTAGGGCCGGAGATTGCCCAACGCCTGGCGGCGTTGCATCGCGCCGATGCCGGGGATCCGCTGGCCGCGCTGTCACCGCGTGAATTCGATATATTTAGATTGCTTGCCGAAGGCCGCACGGTCAGCGACATTGCGGATTTATTATCGCTCAGCACCAAGACCGTCGCGAACTACAATACTCAGATCAGAAGCAAACTTAACGCCGCAAGCGCCGCGGATCTCGCGCGACTCGCCATCCGACACGGGATCGTGCAAGCCTGAGACACGGTGATCGGCAGTGAGTTTGCGCTTCCGCCTGAACCTCATCATCACCGGGCTCTTTCTGCTCGCGTTGATGCTGGGCGTCGCACTGGTAATTCACAATACGCGGCGCGCCGTGCAGGACGAGCTTCAGTCTACCGCCAATCTCACGCTGCAGCTGTTGGGTGAGACCATCGCGACTCTGAATGCCACCGGCAACGCAAACGGCGATCCCAGTTTGGTCGAGCGCATCAAGGCCCTGGAAAACACGCGTCACCTGTGCATCGATTTATACGATCAGGCGCATGCACCGTCGGTGCTTGCCAATGAATGTAACGATACCAACACCGCCGCCGCGCCGGCCTGGTTCCGGCAGGTCGTCGTGCCCGAGTTGCTCGAGTTTCGCCGCTTCCTGCCGGTGGAGGGCGCGCGCCGCACCGAGATCGTAGTCACGGCCGACCCGGACGATGAGATCACGGAGGCCTGGCAGGAAGCGAGCGACCTGCTGATACTGATGGTTGGATTCTGGCTGGCGGCCAACGTGCTGGTGTTCATCACCATTGGCGTCGCGATGCGGCCGATAGACACCATTCTCAAGGCACTGGATGGCATTGAGCATGGCAATTACCAATTGCGCCTGCCCAGCTTCAAGTTGCCCGAGTTCAACCGGATCTCAGCCAGCTTCAATCATATGGCCGGCGCGTTGGAGGCGAGCACGGCGGAAAACCGTTACCTGACGCAGAGATCGCTGGACATCCAAGAACAGGAGCGGCGGCTGATGGCGCGTGAACTGCACGATGAGCTGGGACAATGCCTGAGCGCGGTCAAGGCGGACGCCGTATCGATCAGCAAGTGGAGTCAGGACGTGGCGCCGCAGGTATTTGAAAGCGCACAGGCCATCGTGTCGGTGTCGTCCCGCGTGTTCGAGGTCATACGGGGCATGATCAAGCAGTTGCGGCCGGCGGCTCTGGACGAGCTGGGTCTTGCAATCACGCTTGGGCAGACCATCGACGACTGGAACGCGCGCCATCCGGATCGATTCTGCCGCTTCACCGCCCGCGGTGATGTGGATTTGAATGCACTCGACGAGACCGTCAATATCCATGTCTATCGAATCGTGCAGGAATGTCTGACCAACATCGAACGCCATGCCCAGGCGCAGGAGCTATCGGTGCACATCGAGACCTCGGCGCCAAAAGGGCAACTTCTTTTACAGATCACCGACGACGGCTGCGGATTCGATCTGTCTAGCGCGCGCCCGGGGCTGGGCATGCTCGGCATGCGCGAGCGTGCCATAGCGTTGTGCGG
>JAPSGG010000075.1 GCA_031177845.1 Chromatiales bacterium | reverse complement strand
CAGGAGACGCTGCGCACGACGGGTCGCACGATGCGTCGAAGCTCGCGGGATTATACAAACCGGGTACGGGATTATGTGGAGGACTACCCGTTCGCCGCGATCGGCATCGCGCTGGCCGTTGGCGCGATCGTGTCGGCGATCGTGCTCTCCAGTAGCCGCAGGTAAGGCTGCGTCGCGTCCTGAGAACCGAAAGCAGTAAGAACTGCCCCGTTCAGCTATCCCAAGCCGCTCTCGCGTAAGGCCTTCTGATCGGCTGCAAGCCGCGCGCTGATTTCCACTGGATAACCCGGATCCGCCTTCGGCAAGCCGCGTATTGCCGGCGGTAAACCGGCGAGTTGCGCGCGGGCATGAAGCCGCCTGGCCTCGAGATCTTCGTTAATGCGTTTCTCCGCGATACGGCAGCCATGCTGCATTACGGGTACGAGCAACGGTTCGCCATCGTGCCGCTCCTCAAAGCGGGCGATCAGATCGCCTGCCATGCGGCCATCGCGCCAGCGCCGAAATACCTGCTTGCGCCAGGGGAGAATCATCTTATCGATCGATGTTTTCATGCGCGGTCGATTGGCGTACTCGACCAGCTTATAGGCGAAATCTAGATCCGGGGCATCGCGCGAGACCGCGAGGTGCGTGCCGACACCAAAGCCGTCCACCGGCGCCTCGGCCGCGACCAGCGCCGCGATCTTATCTTCGTTGAGGGCGCTCGATGCGATGATCTTGATGTTCACAAGCCCGGACTCATCGAGCAGCCGGCGCGTCCGCCGCGAAAGATCATCCAGATCGCCCGAGTCCAGCCGCACGGCGCCGACCTCAAGTCTTCCACCTGAGTTTTTTATCAGCCGGATCACCTCGCGCACCGCGGCCAGCGTGTCGTAAGTGTCGACCAACAGCGTGGTGCCGGGGAATTCCTGTGCGAAGCGCTGGAAGGCCTCGGCTTCGCTCTCATGTGCTTGGATATAACTGTGCGCCATGGTGCCGGATACCGGGATTCCGAAGCACCGCCCAGCCTCCATGTTGGAGGTCGCGTCAAAGCCGGCGATATAGCTGGCGCGCGCGAGTTTGAGCGCGGCATCATGGCCGGGACTGCGGCGCGCACCGAAATCGATGACGTTGCGCCCAGCCGCGGCAGTGACGATACGCGCCGCCTTGGAAGCAAACACTGACTGACAGTGAACCTGGTTGAGTATCCAGGTCTCGACCAACTGAGCCTCGATGATGGGCGCGACCACCTGCACCACGGGCTCATGCGGGAACACCACCGTGCCCTCCGGCACCGCGTACACCTGGCCAGTAAAGCGTAGCCTTTCGAGCCTTTCGAGAAAGCCGGAGGAAAACCGTTCCAAGCCTTCGAGATACTCCAAGTCCGCAGGGGTAAACCGCAGTGCCTCCAGAAAGCACAATACGCTCTCCAACCCGCAAGCCAGCACGTAGTTACGGGCCGCAGGCAGTCCCCGGAAGAACAGTTCGAAGACCGCCGTCTCCTCCATCCCTTCGGCCGCAAAGGCCTGTGCCATCGTCAGCTCGTACAAGTCCGTGAATAGCGCGGAATGGCCGATGTTGGCATTCATATCGGTGTATCGATCGCCGGGGTGCGCGCTCATGCACCATTGCGGACTACAAGAGCGCCGGCCTTCCGCATCTCTTCGACCGCACGCTGACCGTCGCCAGGCGTGAGATCCACCGGCCGCGTCGCGTTCTCGATGAGGCGCGTCTCGAAGCCTTCCGCCAGTGCGTCCAGCACTGTGGCCCGCACACAGACATCCTGCGCAAGTCCGCCCACCCATGCCCGCTTGATGCCGGCTAGGCGGAGCCTCTCGGCAAGCCCGGTATCATCGAAGGCCGAGTAGTTGTCCTTGTCCAGGCCCGTTCCCTTGCTAACAATGACGGCGTCTTCGGGCAGTCTGAGGCCCGGGTGCAATTTAGCGCCTGGGGTGCCCTGCACGCAGTGCTCCGGCCAGATTCCACCGCGTTCCTTAAAGCTCACGTGATGCAGTGGGTGCCAGTCGCGCGAGGCTACCACCATCGCACCGTCCTGCTTCGCACGATCGATCCAGCGGTTGAGCACCGGCACCACCTCATCACCGCCTTCCACCGCCAACAAGCCGCCGGGACAGAAGTCATTCTGGACGTCGACCACGATTAGGGCATCTTGAGGGCTAAGTTGTATGCTCATCGAACCATGCCTCTTACTTGATTCCCGCGATCGAAGCGGCGTCTAGCGCGACACCACCTGCAGCTCATTATGCACCGCATGCACGCCGGGGATGTACCAGCAATCCTGCTCGGCGCGGCGCCTTTGATCCCTGGTGAACACCGCCCCGCGCAGCGTTACCTCGCGGTTGCGCGTGGTGACCGAGATGTGGTCGGCATCGAGCGCCGGCTCCTTGTCGAACACCAGCCGCACGGCGTCCGAGATCTCCGCGTCGTTTTCTTGTTCCGGAGGGCGCACGTGCAGGTGGTTATCGACGTCGCGGCTGCCCTGCACCCACCAGGCGATCACCTCCGCCAGGCGCCGATGCGACAGGCTGTTCACCTCGCCTGTCAGACGCACCACACCGTCCTCGGCCTTAACACGGATCCAATCCTGTCCCTGACCCGATGGCGCATCTCCGTCCGCGCTGACGTCGATCTCCGCAAACGCGGGCTCACGCTTGAGCGCCTTTACGGCGGTATCGCGAAGCTCTCCATCACTGATCCCCTCGGCCGCAGCAATCCGTAATCGATCGTCGATGCGTGCGGTACCGGCCACTCGCCGTGCTGTACGCAGCGCCTTGCGCTTGACGATGATGTCTTGAACCTCCCCCTCAAGACGCACGACATCGTCGATGCGGACCTTGATCGGGTACCGGTCCAAGTCGATATCCGGATTGTGCTCCAGGGCCGCGTGTACAGCGCTTGTCAACTCTTCAGCGTTCATAATTATTCCTCGCCAGCTGTGATACTCATCCGCATGAACCGACCGCCTCTTTGATTGTAGACAATACCGGGCTACTCCTCACGTTTGGCCGGTCTGGAACGGCCTTTGCAAGGCTATCCGCAATATTATCGAACCGTAAATCCACACGGGAGAAACCTATGCAAGACGACTACCAGGCTCGACAGAAACGGCGTCCGGCGCAACACCAGCCGCAACAGCCGGGACATGAAGAGGAAATGACGCCGCGGCCGATCTTCATTCGAGACGACTACCGTGGCAGCGGCAAGCTCAAGGACAAGGTGGCGCTGATCACCGGTGGCGACAGCGGCATTGGGCGCGCTGTGGCGGTGCATTACGCGCGTGAGGGCGCCGATATGACCATCGTCTATCTCAACGAGCACGAGGATGCGCAAGAGACTAAGCGCCTGGTGGAGGCGGAAGGCCGTACCTGTCTGCTGCTGGCGGGCGACATCGGTGACGAGGCATTCTGCCACGACAGCGTCGCCGCGATGATAGAGCGTTTTGGCAAGCTCGACATCCTGGTAAATCACGCCGGCGAGCAGCACCCCACTGCGGGTATCGAGGAGATCTCCGCTGACCAACTTGAGCGCACCTTCCGCACTAATGTATTTTCATTTTTCTACATGGCACGGGCGGCCATCGAGCATATGCAAGCAGGTAGTGTCATCATCAATACCAGCTCGGTGACGGCTTACCGTGGCAGCGGCCATCTGATCGACTATGCGGCCAGTAACGGCGCGATTGCCGCCTTTACCCGTTCACTCGCGCAAGCACTGGCAAACCGCAACATTCGAGTGAACGGCGTGGCGCCCGGACCTATATGGACGCCGCTGATTCCGGCCAGCTTTGAGGCGGAGGAGGTTGAGAAGTTCGGCAGCAACACGCCCCTGGGCCGCGCCGGTCAGCCAGCCGAGGTAGGGCCCTGCTATGTATTTTTGGCCTCGGCAGACGCCTCTTACATGATCGGCCAGGAATTGCATCCCAATGGCGGCCAGTTCATGAGTACCTAGCGCTTGCGTTATCAGACAAAACTTGAGAACACGGCTCATCTTCAAGAGGAGTTTTAGGCTATGCAGTTTCAGGAATTTCCTGGGCAAGTACAAAGCCGGGCCAAGCTCGATTCCTTAGACGCGGCGCTCGCGGCGACCCGTGCGACCCTCGAGACCCTCGCCGAGCGCCTGGGCGAAGATGAACCCGAACATCTGGCCGCCCAGCTTCCGGAGGAACTCGCCCACTGTCTACGGCAGGACGACCGCGGGCACCATTTCTCCTCGGATGAGTTCTTCAAACGCGTCAGCCAGCGCTCGGGCGCGGGCTTGCCGGACGCAATCTACTAAGTACGCGTCGTGTTCAAGGTTCTGGGCCAGGCGGTGAGCA
Source organism: Chromatiales bacterium (assembly GCA_031177845.1). GTDB lineage: Bacteria > Pseudomonadota > Gammaproteobacteria > JACCYU01 > JACCYU01 > JAPSGG01. The sequence continues at coordinate 2,578 of JAPSGG010000075.1, read as the reverse complement.
AGGGCGACATCGACGACATCCGCCAGCAATTGCCCGAAGATTACCAGCGTATCTTCGAATTCGGCAGCGAGGGCAGGATGGGCAATGCGGGCTAATCATCCTCTCACTCCGCCCCCAAGCGGGGGAGGGAATAGCAGCTCCGTTGTAGATTTGCTTCTGGACTGCCCCTTACGCTTGAACTCCGGCGCGCTCCGTGCGCGCGTTCGCTGCTCGGAATCCCACCTCGCCCGCGGGCGCGTGACAGCGCCTGCGACTCGCTCATTGAGACCGCTTTAGTCTGCATAGCGCATCTTCTCGCGACGAAGGCCCCGTTTTCGCGCCTGATGTCCTCTCACTCTGGGCACAACGCAATTCGCAAAGGCAAAGCCCGCTAGCGGCGCGTCTTTCCGGGCCCGGGCGTCGCATCGGGGCCGCCGCCATTGCCAGTGGCATATGCATTGCTGCGTTTTTTCCATAGCGTTCAAGGTATGGCTTTCGATCGATTATGAAGGCACGACTGCCTAAATGCCTTCTGACTCTCTTGCTCGAATACGAGGAGCCGGACATGAATTTGAAGTCGGTCAATCCCGCTACCGAGGAAGTCCTCGATGAGACCGAAGTATGGGACGACACCGAGCTGGACCGCGCCCTCCAGCAGGCCGCGCAGGCCGCGCCGTGCTGGGGCACCTTGGTCATCGAAGAGCGCTGCAATAAATTGCGAGGACTGGCAACGCTGTTGAGAGAACGGCGCGACAAGCTTGCGCTACTCATCACCACTGAGATGGGCAAACCCATTAAGGAGTCGCGCGCGGAGATCGATAAATGCGCATGGGTCTGCGATTACTACGCTGATCACGCCGCAGACTACCTAATCAATGAGCCGGTCGAAACTGACGCATGCAAGAGTTACGTGAAGTTTCAGCCATTGGGCCCGGTACTTGCGATTATGCCCTGGAATTTTCCCTTCTGGCAGGTATTTCGCTTCACCGCACCGGCCTTGGCCGCAGGCAACACTGTGCTGCTCAAGCACGCCTCCAATGTGACGCTGTGCGCGCTGGCGATCCAGGACGCCTTTGATACGGTGGATTTTCCGCCTGGCGTATTCAACGCACTGCTCGTTTCGACGAAGAAGGTCGCACCGATCATTAAGGACGCGCGCGTGCGCGCGGTAACCCTCACCGGCAGCGTCGCGGCTGGGCGCGCGGTGGCCAAGGCCGCCGGGGAAAACCTCAAGAAGACAGTGCTGGAGCTGGGTGGCTCGGACGCCTTTGTGGTGCTCGCGGATGCGGATCTGGAGGAGGCTGCCAGGATCGCGGTCGCCTCACGCTTCCAAAGTACCGGCCAGAGTTGCATCGCCGCCAAGCGTTTCATCGTCGAGCAGAGCGTGGCCGACGATTTTGTCTCGCTGTTCAAGGACTGGGTGGTCAGCCTCAAGCCTGGGGATCCGCAGAACGAGGATACCAAGCTGGGTCCCATGGCACGCGCCAAACTACGCGATGATTTGCACGAACAGATGAAGGATGCATTGGGCAAGGGCGCGACCGCAGTCGTCGGCTGCGCGCCCGTTGAAGGCACGGGCTATTACTATGCGGCCTCCATCCTCGACGGTGTAAAACCTAACATGCGCGCCTATCGCGAAGAAGTGTTCGGGCCAGCCGCCGCAATCCTGCGCGCGCGCGATGAGGAAGAGGCCCTGATCTTGGCCAACGACTCACCGTTCGGTTTGGGCGGCAGCGTATGGACTCAGGATCGCGCGCGCGGTGAACGCTTCGCAACTCGGATGGCGTGCGGTTCGGCTTTTGTCAATCAATTGGTCAAGAGCGACCCGCGGGTGCCATTCGGTGGCATTAAAGATTCGGGCTACGGCCGCGAGCTTTCGTATCACGGCATACGCGAGTTCACGAACATCAAGACCGTATGGATCGGTTAGGTTGCCCGAAGCTGCCGAACGGGCTGCGAGACTTAGGAGTGATCCGTCCTAAGAGTCCATCGCGAGCGCGGTCAGGGAATCCTGCCCGGTTTGCGCTCACTGTCTAGAAAGGACTGTCGACGACTCAGCCAAGGCAGACTGCGTTCGTGTATTCCCGACGGCGGGCTACGACGTCAAATCCATGTGTAGATCGCGGGAACACTGGGAGGCTCCTCGTCGGGCCGCTCTGGCGTATCTTCAGGCGGCGCATCGGGCGGCTGCTCGGATGGTGTCCCCGGCGGATACTCCGGCGTAGTCCCGGGCGGGACGCCCGGAGCGGGCACCTCCGGCGGCTGCGAGGGCGGCGTTTTACGGGGCGCCTGGGCTTGATCTACGATACTAGTCGTCTTCAGCATACTGTCCTTTCATATCAGGAATCTGCAAGCGTCTCGATACGGAACCGATAGTGCGCCACGGTCATCCCGCCGAGGCGTGCCCGTATCCGCCGTCGGTCGCGGAGTGCGCTAAATGAAGGATGCCCGTGTTACGGCCGGTCTCACTCTGCCGGCGGGTAGCGTGCTGGTCCCCGCCTGTGATGATCCCCGGGATCCTTCTGAAAGCAGCGAATTTATCCAATGCACTCTTCCGCTATGGCAGTACGCAAGCCCAATTGTTCAGGGCGGCGCGGAG
>JAPSGG010000347.1 GCA_031177845.1 Chromatiales bacterium | reverse complement strand
ACCGCACATGGAGCAGAAGATCACCCAAGACGTGCGTGAGTACGCCAAACGCAAGCACATCGGCGACATAACCAAAGCCATCGATGCCGGCATGCGGGAGAAGGCGGAGGAATTTAAGCGTCAGGGGAGCAAGCTGTACCGGGAGATCTGAGCGACCGATGGTCAACCGTTGGCCGTGTTGCTGGCTTTGGACGCAGGCCGCGCCGGCGGATGACGCGGAACGGAATTATGCTGAGTTCGCACTCGTTTATGCGGCCGACTGCGCATGGTGCTGACGGGCGAGATGCGGCAACTGGCGAACAGGTGCCCCTGGCGCGTGATCGAGGCGCATGTGATTCAACATGGGCCGCATTCGTTAGTCTAGCAGCCGGTCGAAACGGGTCCTTCCGGCAGTGAGCCAGAAGGCCTGGGGTGTACGTAGATCCCGGGCATCAGCGCGCAGGACTGACAGATTGTCATGGCCGAGCTAATGGATTAGAAATTGTTCGCAGTGGCTCAGGTCGGCTGATCTGGAGGACGATGGGTGAGCGAGCAGTCCGTACGGGAACTGGTCAATGAGTTTTTCAATGCGATCGAGACCCGGGATTTCGAGCGGGCGGCACGATGCCTCTCGCCCGACGAGTTTTACTATCTCAGTCCGATTGACAGCTTCGTCAGAGCGCGAGATTTTATCGCCGACATAAGCCGGGCGGGACCGATCGTGAAGCGCATCGAGCGCCGCCGGATGTTCATAGACGGGAATGATGTTTGCGCGATCTATAATTTCATCACGACTATGGATGCGCTCGCCAATACCCGTGTTGCGCAATGGATGAAGATCAAGGACGGCAAGATCATTTCAATCGAGGTATTCTTCGATGCGCACGCCTACGCGAGCATGTTCGAGGCCCGAGGCTGAAGCGTCGATATTGCGGGGCGTCGTTGCAGGGTTTTGCTTGCATAACCTGGGCCCGGCGTTTCACTTCAGCACCATCATTTAACAGCGCATGTAGAGGTTAAACGTATGACCACATCCAAAGAATCCGGTACCGCCAAGAGAAACACCACCAGAAACAGAACGCCACGCGCGCAAGCGAAAGCGACGCGCACCACGGCGCGTGGCAAACGCGCCAAGTCCGCGCCTTCAACGCTCGCGGTGAATGCGGAAGAGCGATGGCGCATGATTGCAGTCGCTGCCTATCACAAGGCGGAACAGCGCGGATTCGCGCCAGGCGGCGCAGAAAATGACTGGTTCGAGGCGGAGAAGGAGGTGGATGCTCTGCTGGGCGTTCAGCAAGGCCAGCAGAGCTGAGCTTAGCGTCTTGCTCGAGCAGCGAGCAGCGCCCCGTACCTCAAGCTGCTTCGCCCAGATACCTGGACGACCTAAACTGCGGGAGCCGAAGGATCAGAATTTATCTCTACCCGCCCAGATATCCTGTTTGCGACGCTCCTTGCCCGAGCGGCGGGGGTCTTGTCCGGTCGAAACGGATCAATGCGCGTCGATCCGTGGCTTTACGGCGCTGCCCGCGGCGGCGTTCGACCTGGACGCCGGTCTGTCGGCAATCAGGCATGGCAACTCCTTATGATCTACTTCAGCCACAGGAAATTATAGCCGGGCGCAAGACGCGCCGCCCGGCAGCTATCCGGTGATCACTGACGTTTATCTCTCCAGCAGCAGGTCTTTCGCCTGATTGATCTTGGCGGCCAGGTAATTCGAGCCGCCGCGGTCGGGGTGCAGCTTCTGCATCAGACGCCGATGCGCATCAGTTACCGCCTGGGCATCGGCCCCATTTTGCAAGCCTAAAATCTCATAGGCCTCCTCGCGGGTCATGCCTTTGCCGGGCTTGGTGCGCCTTTTGGCCCGTTCGCCGCCGGCGTCCTGTGGTTCCCGTTCGGCGCTCCCATCGCGGGATTCTTGCGCATCCCCGTGCGTCCGATCGAGATAGGCGGCCAACAGCGCCGCGGATTCCGCATCCCGCCGGCTGTATTCCTCGTGTAACTGCCGCAACTGCTTAACTGACAGCTCGCTGAGATGTCGGTCCCTAAAGCTGCCCCTCCGCACAATGCCGCGCATATCGCCGGTTGCCTCATCCAGGGACACGCGCAGAAAGTGCGTCTCGACCTTCCTGCGGCTGGAATTGGAAGACGAAGGGCGGCTTTGCGATGCAGAAGATCGGCGCTTCGAGTAGGGGATTGGCCTGGAGGCGAGGGCACGCTGCAGGAGTGGCATGAGGCGCATGACGACCGGCAGTGCGCCGCCCACGACGGCGAACAGCCAATGCAGCTGACCGGTGAATACCATCGCCACCAGGGCCACGATGGCGGTGACGATGCCCGCCTGGAACAGGTACAGCTTGATTTTGCCGGGTGGTTGGCGCGCCGTCCAGCTAACTAGACACAATATGGCAAGCAGGATCAGTAGGCCGACTAGGATATGCAGTCCTGGGACCGCTGCAAAGAAATCTTCCATGTTTAGTTGTTATCGCGGCCTAGGCTTAAGCTCGTGCGCAGGTCGCTGCGCGTCACCCGCCATGTTCGCCGCGGCCCGCAGGAAGGCATCAACCTGTGCGCGCGAGGATTGCGTGGGAGGCTTGAGAGCATCGTTGGTCATGGGATCTCAGACTAATTGCAGGTATCGGAGTCAAGCAGCAGGCGGGCAGTACATCGCCGGTCGCGAGCTATACCAGGTTGCTCGCAGAACGGCGAGCGGGTGGCGACAAAGCTTGCCGCGAGTGCCGCCCAAGGGCTACCCCGGCGCGTGACGATTTCGCATCGGCCCGCCCCTGGCCGCGCCATGCGTAGAAGCTATCTAGCCAGTGCTGGCATAAACATGCAGAATA
>JAPSGG010000346.1 GCA_031177845.1 Chromatiales bacterium | reverse complement strand
GGCGCCCGGGCCGCAATGACATCATTCTGGGAATCGCCCAGCATCATTGCGCGCGTCGGCGAGACACCCAGGGCTTTCGCGGCATGCAGCAACGGCAACGGATCGGGCTTTTTCTTGGGTAGCGAATCGCCACTCAGGACGATCTCGAAATGATCCAGCAGGCCCATTTGCGCGAGTAGGGGCTGCGTGAAGCGCGCCGGTTTGTTGGTGACCGCGCCCAATCGAAATCCGGCTGCGTGCAGCCAGGCCATCCCCTCCTTCACGCCCGCGAACAGGCAGCTGCGCTTGCCGTTATTGTGCGCATAGATGTCCAAGAAAATCGGTAGTGCCCGCTTGAATAATATCTCATCGGGTTCGCCGTCCAGTCGGTTGATCAGCGCGCGCTTGACCAGCCGATCGACACCGTTACCGACCCAATGCCGCACGGCGGTTTCACCGCGCGGCGGCATGTTCATTTCTGCCATCAACTGATCAACACAGAACGCGAGGTCCGGAACGCTGTCAATCAGCGTGCCGTCTACGTCGATGAGGATCATTTCGGGCCTTCTGATCGCCAAAGTTCCGCATCCTGCTAGAGATCAGTGGGTCAAGTTTCTTGATATTCTTCCTGGTGCGCTCCTCTGCACATGAATTTCACTCTGTTCCCTTAGCAATGGTGTAAGATCCTCCGCCGACAGTGCCCGGCTGAACAGGTACCCTTGCACGTAGTTACATTCCTGAGAACGCAGCACGGCCAATTGCTGCTCGGTCTCCACCCCTTCGGCGATGACTTTAACCTGCAAGCTCTTACCAAGGGCGACAATGGCGGCTGCAATAGCGGCATCGATGTTGCTGCTGGTGATGTTCTGGACGAAGCAGCGGTCGATCTTGATGATATCTACGGGAAAGCGCTTGAGATAGCTTAGGGATGAATAGCCGGTGCCGAAATCGTCGATGGAGATCTGAATTTCCATGGACTTCAACTCCAATAGCAGCGCGTTGCTGAGTTGTAAGTCATCCATCAGCAGCCCTTCGGTGATCTCCAATCCCAGATACTTCGGCTCCAGGCCCGACCCCTTCAAGATTCGGGCAATCGTTTCGATGAGCTGCGCGTGCCTAAATTGACGCGCGGAGAGATTCACCGCGACCGGCAAAGGCTCAAGTCCGGCGTCCTGCCAGGCCTTGTTTTGGCGACAGGCGGTGTCCAACACCCACTCCCCGATGGGCACTATCAGCCCTGTCTCCTCCGCCAAAGTAATAAACTGTGATGGTGCGATGAAGCCGGATTCCGCGTCCTGCCAGTTCAGCAGCGCCTCCAGCCCAATGATCGTTCCCGTGTTTACATCGACCTGGGGCTGGTATCGCACGATCATTTCCTGCCTTTCCACGGCGTGGCGGAGCCGGCTGGCCATGCTCATGCGCTTGAGCGCATGCGCATTCATCTGGGGCGTGTAGAACTGGTAGTTGTTACGTCCTAGCTTCTTGGCGTGGTACATGGCCGAGTCGGCCCGCTTCAGCATGTCCTCGACGGTACCGGCATCAGTGGGGTATAGTGCAATGCCGACGCTGGTACTGACGAAGAGTTCCCGCCCCTCGATGACGAGGGGCTCGGAAAATGCGGAGATAATTTTTTCTGCCACATCACCGACGTACTGCGTGTTATCGATCTCCTCCAGAATGATCGTGAACTCGTCACCCCCTAGGCGGCCGATGGTATCGGTTTCGCGCAGACAAAGCGTCAGTCGCTCTGCGATTCCCTTCAGCACGAGGTCACCCACGCTATGTCCCAGGGCGTCATTGATCTCCTTAAAGCGGTCCAAGTCCAGAAACATAAGGGCCATAGACCGCGCATTTCGCTTCGCCCTCACCATTGCCTGATTCAAGCGATCGTGAAGGAGATTGCGATTAGGCAGGCCGGTCAGCATGTCGTATTGCGCGAGATAGATCAGCCGCTCTTCGTTTTGCTTACGCTCGCTGATGTCGCGGAATACGACGACGGCACCGCGCGATGCGCCATCGCTGTCCTTTAAGGGCCTTGCATTGGCGCTTAGCCATATGCCCCCGGAGCGCTGGGGGTGGCGCAAGAAGCCTTCTGCACCATCCACTTCCTCCCCGCGCAGCGCGCGCACCAATGGCAGCTCACCGCTTGACCAAGGAGTGATTCCGTCGGATAGGTATAGACTGGCCTGTCCACCCTGTTTGTTGAGGCTGAGCCGGGTGGGATCGTAGCCACTGAGGCGCTGCGCCGCCGGGTTGCTTAGCAAGAGTTCGCCATTTTGGTCGGCGACGATCACGCCATCGGCCATACTATCGAGAATGGATTGCAAGATTTCGGTCTGGCGGCGCAGCGATTGCTCGGACTGCCTCAGTTCTTCGGCGCGCTCGGCGAGCGCTTCCTCCACTCGCTTGCGCTCGGTGATCTCATTGAGTAGCAACTGGTTGGCCTCGGTCAATTGTTGAGTCCGTTTACGGACGCGAATCTCCAACTGCCCGTGCATCTTTTTTAAGGCCTGCTCCGCCTGCTTGCGTTCGGTGATATCCAGGCCGACCGAGAGCACCACAGGATCGGCTTCGGCATGTCCTGCAAGGCGGGAGTGTAGCCACACGACATCGCGTGTGCTGCCATCCTTACGTAGAACAGGGCATTCATGGCGAAACTGATGCCGTTTCCCTACCGCCACATCCGCCAGTGCGCCCCGGCTGGCAGGCACGGCGCTTTCGGAGACGAGCTCGGCAAAGCGCTTGCCATGCAAATCGCTCTTTGCATAGAAAGTCAGCGCTTCGCCGTAACGATTGAGCATCGTGATTTCGCCGCGACTGTTTTGGGTGAGAATGATCACC
>JAPSGG010000345.1 GCA_031177845.1 Chromatiales bacterium | reverse complement strand
CGGAGAAGATGGGGGGCGGCGGTGTACAAGACCCGGTCCATGTTGGAGCTGACCCGCCCCACAGTCTCGAACGAGGCGCTGCCTGCGAATCCGCGCGGCGCCCTGAAACGTTCCACCCAATCACGCCAACGTTCACGGGTTACGGGATCGCGGCCTTGGGCGACCAGCCAGCTTCGCCTTGCCCGGTGATCGACGACCAGCGCCCAGTCATAGATGCCTATGGCCATCTCGGGCATGTTTTCAGCGTCCTGCGCATGGCTTGGCAGTCGTTCCAGACGCCGGCCCAGATCATAGCCGAAATAGCCGATGGCGCCGCCACAAAATGGTAGGAGCCGAGACGGCGCCGCGAGGGGTCGCAAACAGCCGCGCAGGATCTCGAAGGGGTCAGCGGGCGAAAGCGATGAGCCCTCGCGCGTCCGCACTTCGGTCATCGCGCCGCGGGTACACAACTGGGCCATTGGCTCCGCGGCCAAGATGTCGAAACGGCCTCGGCGAGAGAACGGATGCGCGCTATCGAGGAAAACGGCCCAGGGCCGATCGGCGATCACATTGAAGAGCCGAGCGCTATCCGGGTAGTACGGCAGTTCAGTCAGCAGCGGTTCACTCATGGCCCATTAGACACGCGCGTGCATGCGACATTCGATCACCCGCTTGACCGCTGCGACCAGATAGAGCACAGCCGCAAGGCTAGGCAAGGGGCTCCTGATCTTGACCCTCTCTTTTCACCCTGTGATCTTTCTCTTTTCACCCTGTGATCTTTGCGTTGGTGCTTTTCCAACGCTGTCAACTTTTGATACTGGTTCTACTTTCATGGCCTCTCAGGTAATTGCTCGCGAGCAGCGCCACGGCAACCGCGGGCGCACAATCGGCGATCGTGGCGCCGCCCGGTACCGGCTCGGGCGGGAAGAAGGTGCCGAAATCCACGAATGGCCGCTGCAAGCGCGTCGCGAGCGCGCGCACTAGAAACCGGCCGACACCCGCGCCGACCAGCGGGGCCTGCGGACCCACCACGCCGCGCGACAGGTTGGTCTCACAAGCTATGCGCAGCCGCGTGAGTTGACATTCCGCGATATATTCGGCGACCCGCTCCCACTGCTCGCCATCAGCCGAATTGGCGTCGCGGCCCAGCATGCGCGCGAGCCGGCGGGCGCTGGCGGCTTCAGTCTTGCCGCCACCGTCCGGGCTGGGCAATAGGTCGGCATACTGCGGCAGGTCTTGGGTGAGACGGTACACGTCCGCCATTGTGGCAAACTGCTCCGCCATCAGGCTGACCCAGGCACCTGAGAAGGCGACCCGATCGGTGACAGCCATGACTGGTGTGCGCACCACACCGGTATAGATCAGTTCGTCATACGCAAGGCGCTGATGGTCCGTATAGCCCCGCGTATCCACCCGTCCACCTGAAAAAACGACCATATCGGTTGTGGTGCTACCGACGTCGATGTACAGGCCCTCCAGCTGTCTTGCCGCAACCAGCGTCGCGGCGGCCAACCAATTGGCAGAGGCGACCTGCTCGGGGTCGCGCACGGCGATATCCAGCGTCACGAAGCCGGCTGGACCGGCGTAAACGAGCAACGGCGTGTCGGTGAACTGTTGTTGCATGATGTCCAGCAACTCGCGCACTCCCCGCGCGCGGTCGTTGAAGATATCCGTCAACTCGCCGGTCATGGTAACCGCATGGGCAGCCTCGCCTATCTGCATGTCCTCGACCATGCTGCGCACCGTGGTGCGCAGCTGAGCGATGCCACGCCACAGTGGGCACGGGCGCTGGATGACGTGCTGCATGGCACCGTCCACACCGAGGCTCGCGGACTTGACATGTGCGCCGCCCAGATCCCAGCCGATGATCGGTTCAAGCAACACGCCCTAACTCCAAGGATACATCGATGGGCGCCGGTGAAATTTGCCTCGCCGGCATCAGCACGTCCGTCTCGATCAGGTCGAGCACCAGCGCGGCTGGGTTTTCACCCAGCGAACTCTTCAAACCGGCGTATGACGTCGTCAGCCGTGGGTTGATCTCAAGGAGCAAGGGCCCCGGCTCGCTGGCGATGAAATCGACACCGACCAGTCCCCACAGATCCGGCAACGCCGCCGCGATCTCGCGCGCCATGCGAGCATATCGCGATCGGTCATCCGCCAGACCATTCACGATGCAGCCCAACAGGTGAAATTCATCATTGAAGACCGCGATGCGCTGCAGGTTGCAGCTTAGGAGCCGGGCATCGCCCTCGCGGCACAACAGGCACAGGCTCGCGGGCTGGCCTTCGATGAACGGCTGGATCACGTAGGCGCCGCAATCCCCAGAGGCATCCGTGACAGCCGCCAATTCGTCCTCACTGCGGCAAATGCGGGCACCCAGGCAACCGACGCCATCATCCGGCTTGACGACCCAGCACCGCGCGGCCTGGAGCCGATGATCGGCAAGCCGCCAGGTCGGCACCACCGGCAGGCCGTGTCCGGCGAGGCATTGCGCGGTCAGATATTTGCTCGCGGCAACGCGCACTGCTTCCGGCCGGCTGTTCAGCAGGATCTTGCCCGCCGCGGTGACGTCGCGGCTCAAACGCTCTAGCCACCCGCCTGTCTCCGGCGCGACCGGCCATACCGCGTCGGCGTCGTCCAGCAGCGTCTGCCACGCGTGCCAGAACTCGTCCTCGTCGTGCACGTAATGCACTTCGGCGAACCAATCCGGCTCGTCGAGACGCGCGTCGCGTAAGGTCGTCAGCTCGATGCTCGGCAGCTCGGCATGATCCGTGGAACCGTTCCGCCCTCGCTGATAGAAGAGGGCGACATGATGCTGGGTGCGCTCATCAATGATCTCGCC
>JAPSGG010000344.1 GCA_031177845.1 Chromatiales bacterium | reverse complement strand
AAAGGCTGGAGATCGAACGCCGGCTGGACACCCTGCGCGGAGAGCTGGATTCTCAGCGGATGGCTTGGCAGGATGCCCGCGTGCGCTGTCAGACGCTGAAGGAGCAATTCGCGGAGACGGGCTTTCAGTTAAAAGTCATTTTTCAAGAACTGGACGCCCATGTTGCCATCGAATCCGGGGTCAAACCTACGGTTGAAGAATGGGAGACCCAGGTAGAAAATCTCAGTGAACGCATCGAGCGCTTAGGCCCTATCAATCTGGCCGCGATCGACGAATACCGGGAACAGAGTCAGCGCAAGGAATACCTGGATCGTCAGCATGACGATCTGACCCAGGCGCTGGAGACACTGCAAGATGCTATCCACAAGATCGATCGGGAGACCCGTCACCGCTTTAAGGAGACCTTCGACCGCGTCAACGCGCGTCTGGGCGAGATGTTTCCTCGCCTGTTCGGCGGCGGGCAGGCGCACCTGGAGATGATCGACAACGATCTGCTCACCACCGGTATCGCGATCATGGCGCGCCCCCCTGGTAAGCGGCTGTCCACCATCCACCTGATGTCGGGCGGCGAAAAGGCGCTGACCGCGGTGGCACTGGTGTTCGCAATCTTTGAACTGAATCCAGCGCCGTTCTGCCTGCTGGATGAGGTTGACGCGCCGCTGGATGACGCTAATGTGGGGCGCTTTTGTGAGCTGGTCAAGGAGATGTCAAAGCGGGTCCAGTTCATTTTCATCACTCATAACAAGACCACCATGGAGTACGCCGAACAACTGGTCGGGGTCACCATGCACGAGCCGGGCGTGTCGCGGCTGGTGGCGGTAGACGTCGACGAAGCAGCCAAGATGGCGACGGGGTGATCGCTGAACGTGAATCCATGATCGCGAGCCGCATGGCATGAATGAACTGCGCTGGATACTGCTAATCGCAGGCATTATCGTCCTGGCCCTCATCTATCTGCTTGGCCGCAGGGAGCATGCGCGTCGCCGACGGCGCAGGCAGGACGAATTGGATGCGGGCTCCGATACGGCCGACGTGTGGCTGGCCACCCGCTCCGAACACGACGAGCTTGCGCCCGCGCCGGAAGACTTAGATGAGCTGCAGGATATGCTCCAGGAAGAGGCCAGAACACGCCCAATCAGTCAAACGCCGCCCGCGCCTAGGCCGCCGGAGCCTAAGCTGAGGCCCCCGCCGAAGCCTCAGTTGGAGCGACGAGCCAAGCCCCCCGCCGCCGAACGGCCGCCAATAGGGGGCGGCAAGATCATAAGCCTGTACGTTGTGGCGCGTCGTCCTTCGACACTGAAGGGGGATGCCGTTCTAAGGGCCGCGGAGCGCCTGGATCTGGAGTACGGCGACATGCAGATCTTCAACCGCGTGATCGAACGCAATGGGCGACGCTACATCGTGTTCAGCGTGGCCAACGCGGTGCAACCCGGCACCTTCGACCTCGAGACCTTGCCGCAACAGTCCACTCCCGGGCTGGCGTTGTTCATGCAGCTGCCTGGCCCGCTGGACGGCTTGAAGGCCTTCAATGCCATGCTGGATTGCGCGCAGCAATTGGGAGTTGAGCTGAACGCTGAATTGCTGGATGAGACCCGCAGCGTGCTAAGCAATCAGACCATCGATCATATGCGTGAGGAGATCCAGCTGTATAGCCTGCGAACGGCCCGCGGCCGCGCGCCTTAATGCATTACCGAATGCGGCCGCTGCGGTTTTCTATGTCCGGCGAAATCCCCCCAGTCGCCTCCGGCGGCCTTCCTTTGCTAAACGCGGAATGGAGAGACCTCAGTGCACCCGCTTCCGAAAGGGGGCTGATAAGTGTTTCCCTCTTTAGAAAAGGGCGACAGGGGGGATTTACAGGACGCTTTGGAATACATTCCTAGCAGACTGCGCATGTCCGGCCCGGATGAGGTACAGGCGCGTGTCAACGCGTTGCGCGAACAGATCAATTACCACAATTACCGCTACTATGTCCTCGACGATCCAGAGATCCCAGATGTCGAGTACGACCGCCTCCTGCGTGAGTTGCAGTCCCTCGAGGCGAAGTATTCTTCACTGGTAACGCCTGACTCGCCCACCCAGCGCGTGGGCGCCGAGCCGCTCAAGGCTTTTGGCGAGGTGCAGCACGAGCTCCCTATGCTGTCGCTCGCCAACGCGTTCAGCGAAGAGGAGTTGCGCGCTTTTGACAAGCGCGTGCGGGATCTGGTCGATTCCGATGAGGCCATCGAATACGCGGCCGAGCCGAAGCTCGACGGCTTGGCGATCAGTCTGCTCTACCGCGACGGGCTTCTTGCGCGCGGCGCGACGCGCGGCAATGGCATCAAGGGGGAGGACATCACCCAAAACGTGCGCACCATCCACGCGGTGCCTCTCAGGCTTAGGGGCACCGGTTACCCCGACCTGGTCGAGGTACGCGCCGAGGTGTACATCTCGAAACGAGACTTCGAAGAATTCAACGCGCGCGCGAGGAAGAGCGGCGAAAAGACATTTGTCAATCCGCGTAACGCCGCAGCCGGGAGCCTGCGGCAACTCGATCCCCGTCTGACCGCGAAGCGCCCGTTGTCCATCTTCTGTTACGGCATCGGCAAGATCGAAGGCAAGAACCGCCCGGACCGTCAGAGTGCGATCCTACAGCAGCTGCGTGATTGGGGCTTGAGGGTGTGCCCCGAAACCGAAATCGTGAAGGGTGCCAATGGCTGCCTTGACTATTACCGGCGGATCGGGGAGCGCCGTCCTGCGCTGCCATACGATATCGACGGGGTGGTCTACAAGGTCAACCGTATCGATCTCCAGCGCCAGCTTGGGTCCGTCTCCCGCGCCCCGCGCTGGGCGAT
>JAPSGG010000074.1 GCA_031177845.1 Chromatiales bacterium | reverse complement strand
TCATGACAAATCCGGAATCCTTGAGCCCCGGAATATCCGGCACCAGCGGCCGCGAACCCGTGGCGATGACAAGGCGCCGGCCTTGTATCCTTGATCCGCCGGCTTCAATCTGCTGAGGATCGACGAAGTACGCGCCTTGCCCGAGTCTGATGTCCACGCCATAGCCGCGAAAACGTGCCGGATCATCGTGGGCCTGAATCTGCGCGATGACGAAGCGGACGCGCTCGTTGACGCTGATCATGTCCAGCGGGGGATTGAACGCGGGTAGGCCAAACCGCGCGCCTTGGCGCATTAGGTATGCGACTTTGGCGGTATGAATGAGCGTCTTGCTGGGTACACAACCATAGTGCAGGCAGTCGCCACCCAGCTGGTCTGCCTTTTCGATCAGAGTGACCTTCAGGCCGAGCTGTCCCGCGACGCTGGCGGTTACCAGGCCACCGACGCCCCCTCCAATGATGACTAGATCGCACGCTTGCATATTAGGGGTCCCCGCCTAATGTCCGCGCTTGCTTCGTAGGTGCCTTGCGCAGGCGTTTAATGATGCGCGGGATGAAAGCCACGATCGCCAGCAGTGCCAGCGCGATCAGTCCATTCTTTATCAGATCCTCCCGATTGCCGCCAAGGGCCTCGCGACCGATGAAACCAATGTACGTAAACGCCAGTGTGCCCGGTAACATACAAACGTAGGTGGCGATGACGTAGTGGCTGACTCTGATGCGCGTCAGGCCGAAGGCATAGTTCAGCAGATTGAAGGGGAAGATCGGTACCAGACGGGTAAAGGCCACGAACCGCCAGCCTTCCTGCTCCACACCCGTTACCAGCTTCTTGAGCCGCCCGCCAGCGGCGCGTTCCACCCAATCCGAAGCCATGTAACGCGCGATCAGAAAGGCCAGCATCGCGCCCATCGTCGCACCGGTAAGACTGTAGAAGGTGCCCCATACGGGCCCGAACAGTGCACCGCCCGCCAGCGTGAGCACTGAACCTGGCAAAAATAGCGCCGTTGCCACCACGTAAGAGAGCATGAAGACGATCGCCGCCCATGCGCCTGCACCGGCGATCCCCTGCTCCAGCGCGGCGATGTTGAAATGATCTCGGTAATAGATCGCCACCGCGCTCCCGATGAGCAGCACGCCCACCAGTGCGGCGCGAGGAAGCAGTCTTCTAAGCGTGTCCTTTGGCAATTCAGGTTGTTTTCTTATAGATGCAGACGGTCGAGACCGGCGCCCTCTAGGTGCCAGGCGTCACAGCACAATAAAACAAATTGCGAGTGTTGTCGCGGGCAGGTTAGAGGCGATGATGCTATAGCGTCCGAGGTACCGATTTACAGTCGTGGCATGCCGATCAGCTGCGCGAGCTTGGTGCGCAGGAGGTAAACCAATGCAGGACCGCCAATGGCTCGCGCCAACGAGATCCAGGGCCCTATCCGTTGCCTTGCCGATCTGACATCGGATCGACGGTGTTGTCGGGGAGACCGCACCAGTGCGCCGACCACTAGCCCTGCAGTAAAGCTGGTCATCAGCGCAGTCGGTGAGGTAAGTTGGCGATGGAAGCGCGTCTGGACATCCTGGTACCGTCCTGCGATCTCGCGCCTTTGGAGATTCAGCGCCATCTCCTGCGCGCGAATGTCGCTCTTAAGTCGAGTCAGTGTGCGCATGGGCGGACGATTGCGAGTCTTTGGGCCATAGGCTCTTGAACGTAGCCGTGAATAGAAGATTGCGGCTGAGCCGCCGAATCAAGAACCAGCAGAATAGAGCCAGAATCGCGTTGGCAGCCGCAATGCACAACAACACGCCCGTCCACGGCAAGCCTGCTTCAATCAGCGCCACTGCCAACGCGGCCAGTAGAATCAACCATACGCTCACCACCAACACCGCCGCGAGCATGCCCGCGGCCAGCATGACGATTGCGCTGATGATCGCCAGCCGGCCTTCGAGCGCGAGCAGCCTGAGCCACTCTTTGAGAAATACGGCGAGGGCGCGCAGCAGATCCTCGGCGGTTGCTTTCCCCCGGTTCAAGCCATCGCCTGGGAGTGGAGGCTCGAACCGTGTTCTTGAGAGGTCATCCTTATCCGCCATGATCGCGGCTCGAGTCGCCGCGAGCTCTAACGTCGCAAGAGGGCGGAAAAAACAATGCCCGCGGCGAACGCCAGCCCTAACGACGCAAAGGGGTGTTCGTGCACGTAGTTGCGTACATTGACGATGGCATCCTCTGACATTCGCTGGGCCTGATCGGTTTTCTCCCGCATAGTGCTTTGCGCCTCAGCGGCGCTCTGTCTGACACGCGTCTCCACCTGGTCGGCGCTGGCCGCCATCTTATCTACGGCCTCATGCGCTGCTTTGGCAATCTTATCAGTGGTGTGGGATTGAGATTCTGTCGCCATCTCTGTTTACTCCTTACGTCTAAGCCTGGGAGTGTGCTCGGGGCTTGTTAACTGAAGATGCCGTACGTCTCTGCGAGGCTCGAAGCATTGACGCGAGCTGCATCATGTACTCAGGCAACATCCATGCCATGCGACTGCAGATGACGAGAAAACCAATAAATCAACAACCAACAGATGCGTTCTCAGTGCAATGACAGGGCTGGCGCTCCTTTTGACCGTCGCGAGCTGTGAACTGGAAGACGGCGCCGAGCGCGTCGGCGAGCGAATGGACGAACCGATCGAACACGGGCGACGCCGCGCGTGATACGGCCTGAGCGCCGGTGACCGGATCGTAAAGCGATGGCGCAATCTTGGTAGAGTTTTAAGCTCACTGCATGGCCCGTTCACTCGGGGCATGTGCGGAGCACTGGTTCGCCATATGCAGCGGCTGTGGGCGGTCGTGGTACAAGAGATAAGGTTGGTTGGGTCCCTTATGGAATACATGATCCTCTGTAGTGCGCATAATAGATATTATGTTAAATTGCGTATCCTGCTACATATCGGATTTGTGCTCCTGTTCTCGCCCCTCGTACTCAGCACCCTCAACAAACACCACTCCCTGAGGTTTGATCCGCCGCAGACGACGCCGTAAGATCAACTGGCATCTTACGGCGCGTATTCAAATAGAGCGCCACCTCTCCCACCCAATCCAGCTCATGAAGATGATCTTCATACCACTGCTTTAACAGCTGGTTGCTGCGCTCCAGATCCGCGTGAGAGCGCGCTTCGTCGAACTCATCGTTCTTGATGTAGGGCTTGTAGAGCGGACCGCGCAACGCTTTGGTGAGGATGCGCATGACCGACTCGCATTCACTGACGCCGTCGGGCTTGGCCGAGGCCTCAAAAGCCTCACAACGTCACAGCTCGATCGTGGTTACCTTCTTGCGCATGATTCCGCCGTCCGTAGGTGACCTCGCTCGTAGCCTATCATGGCGCAACCTTGAGGCTCGATTCCAGGTCGATCCAAGGTCAAGACAAACCCTATTCAAGCTCAGCGCGCTGTCTCCGGGCGCTGAGCATAACAAGTGGCTCAAAGGCTCCTATGCCTGCTGCGGGTGATAGTCCGTACCTGTTGCCCGAGGGCCTGCTTAAAATGCGGACTACCCATTCGCGATCGCCTCTAACCTCGAACCCCGCAAAGGTTTGCGAGGCCCCGCTATCCTATCTGAAATGAGAACCGATTGTGATCTTCGCTGGACTTAGCGATCGTTGGCCATCAGACTGGCACGGCTGACAGTCAAGACTTGACCGATCTTCTGCTGCTTGCGATGGAAGTGCTCTCTCAGAATAAGAGAACAGAAATGCAGAAACAATGGCTTGCAACAATAATCTGCACCATAGTCACCTGTCTTCATCTCGCTGCCATGGCCGCCGACAGCCGCGAGCCGGCGCGATCTGGTGACACCCGCTCCCCTCTGACCGCGCGTCTCGCGCAGGCGGTTGCGGATAATCCCCGCGTGCTTGTCGCTGCAGCGGCAGTCGAAGCGGCGCGCGCGCGAAGTCGGGCCGCAGATCGACCGCTCTATAACCCAGAGGTGGGATTAGATCTCGAAACTGCCGAAAACGACAGTACCGCACTGGGCTTGAGCCAGACATTCGATTGGGGCGATAAGCAGGCAGCGCGGGCCCGAGTCGCAGAGCTTGAAGTATTACGGGTACAGGCCGAACTGGCACGGGTCAGGCATGCGGTCGGTGTGAAACTGATAAGCCGGCTCTCGGCATATCGCACCGCGCGGGCGATTAAGCGAATCGCACAGCGCCGCGTCGAGCTGATGGAGCGCTTTGCCGCCTTGGCCGAGCAGCGCCGCCGCGCAGGGGACCTCGGACAGGTTGAATTAAATCTCGCACGTGTCGCGCTGGCTGAGGCGCGCTTGCGGCAGTCGCAGGCGGCGATTCAATGGATTAATGCCCGGCACGCCTTTAGCAGTATCGTTGAGGCTAATTTCGCAGCATGGCCGGAGTTGCCGCTGCATGAAATTCTTCTTCCAGAGACGGGCTTTGCTCCGGATCGGTATCTCATGCGCTTGCCGTTGATCCGCGCGCGCCAGGCTAGGGTAGCCGCGGCAAAGGCTTTCATCGAGCTGCGCACGCGCCAGACGCGGCCTGATCCGACGCTCAACCTGCGTGGCGGGCGCGAGGACGAGGCGCTGCTCGCCGGGCTCTCACTTTCGATCCCACTTTACGTTCGTAACGACTTTAGCGCCTTAGTAGACGCCGCGAACGCGGAAGTCATTCAGGCGGAACGCACAGCGCGTAATACTTATCGACTGGCACGCGCGCGGCTGAACGCGACGGCCGCACGTGTGCGCCTAAGCGCGAAGGCCTGGCGAGATTGGCGCAAGGTCGGCGAGGAGAGCCTGCGCGCTCAACTGGAACTACTCCAGCGGCTATGGCAGGTGGGCGAATTGAGTGCCGCGGACTACCTTATGCAAACTCGGCAAGTCCTCGATACGCGTGCCAGCGCGATGGAGCTTAGAGATCAACTGGGTCGCGCCTGGGCCGACTGGCTGCAGGCTTCAGGCGAAATCCGTCGCTGGCTCAGCGCCCGGCACTGAAGTTGAAATCACCGCGGTCGGCCAAGCGGTAGCGGCTTTATACTGACGCAATATCCGGGCTAGAATCTGGCCGCGCCCCATAACGATAAACTGCTTTAAACAAGCTCATGCCTTCAGCCTTTTCCGCCCGCATGCGGTGCGTCCTTGCTCTTGTGGCCGTCTGGTTTGCTGCAGCCTCCGCCCAGACCGAAGTCAAGATCTCGATCCCAGAAGTCCAGCAGGCAATCGACAAGTACGGCGCGATGTTGCAGGCTGGCCCGCCGCAACTGGCGACCGCAGACGCAATTCGGGCGGAGACCTCGGCCTATCGTCGCCGGGCGCGAGACTGCATTGATCAGCAGGAAGCGCGGATCGAGGCGATCACGCGCAACATCGACAAGCTCGGCCCCGCGAGCGCTGCCGAAAGCGGCTCCATCGCCGCGGCCCGACGCACACTCGAACAGGAGCGCGCCGAGCTAGGCGAAAAGCTGGCAGGGTGTAGGCTGATTCTGGTCAACAGCGATGCGCTCCTGAGCGAACTTGATCGGTTGTACGAAGAGGCTCTGGCCCAGCGCCTGACGGCGCGATCACTGAGCGTGTTCACGCTATTGATCGACGGCGGCCGGCGAATCAATTGGCTGGCGGCGCTCACTAAGCTTGAGTTCAAGCACAGCGGGTTCGACTATCTGGACGCCGGCCGCTGGTTCCTGTTCCTGACGCTGACGGCCGCGCTATTGGCCGGAGGGTTGTTCGGCCGGCGCGAGCTCAGGGCGTTTCTTGCGGCGCGGCCGATTTCCGAAGACTTGTCGGGCCAAGCGGCGCTTGCGTTTATGAGTTCCAGTGCGCGCTACCTGCCGGTGCTGGCGGTCTCGCTGGGCTGGAGCGCATTCTGGATCGTGGTCGTCGCAGACGCGCGCCCGTGGCCACAACTGGCCGTGGCGAGCTTTGCGATCAGCACCTATCTATTGGTGGCGCTGCTCGGCCGCAGCCTCTTCAGCCCGATCCCTCCCGCGCGACACTACCTGCCTTTGGATGAAAGCCGCAGCCGGCGTTTCTGGCATTTCCTGCACCTGCTGGTGCTGATCGCCTGTATCGGCGCCGCGATCTTCCAAAGCCCTTTTATCGAAGGGGTGTCGGAGCCTTTACGCGTGCTCCTGCGAGCGGTTTACGCACCGCTGTTTATCGGCAGCCTGATCTGGACGGTGTGGCTCGCCTTCACACTCCAGAGCCGAAGTCATATCGGACTCTTCAGGCCCATCGTCACTCTGGCGCTGATCATCGGCCTTTTCGCCGAGTGGGCGGGCTACCACAACCTGAATGACTACGTGGTCGGCGGCATCGCGTTCAGCCTCATCGGTTTAGGCGTAGCGTGGTTGCTTACGAGCCTGTTGACCGACATGTTCGACGGGATCGATGAAGGCCGCTATCCGTGGCAGCAACAATTGAGAACGTGGCTGGGATTAGCTAGCGATGAGCACGTACCTGGCCTGGTATGGCTGCGCGTGCTGACCACCGTCTTCATCTGGGGCGCGCTGTTGCTGTTCCTGCTGCGCGTGTGGGGATTATCGGCGCAGGGGCAGGACGTATTAGTCCGTTACTTCGCAGAGGGCTTCGAGATTGGCCCGGTCACCATTGTGCCGAGCCAGTTGCTTTGGGCGCTGGTGCTGTTCGCCGTGCTGCTGTCGGTGGCTGCCTGGATCAAAAAGCAGCTGGATGAACGCTGGCTGCGCAAGAGCCGCCTCGAGCAGGGCGCCCGCCACGCCGCGGTGACGATCAGCGGCTATATCGGCGTCGCGCTGGCTGCGCTGGTCGCTCTCGGTGTGGCGGGCGTGGACTTCAAGAACCTGGCGATCATCGCCGGCGCGCTGTCGGTCGGAATAGGCTTCGGCCTTCAGAACATCGTGAATAACTTCGTGTCAGGATTGATCCTGTTGTTCGAGCGGCCGATCCAGTCGCCCACACGGATCGG
>JAPSGG010000343.1 GCA_031177845.1 Chromatiales bacterium | reverse complement strand
GGCAAGGAGTATGGTTCGGGCTCTTCGCGCGACTGGGCGGCCAAAGGCCCGCGCCTGCTCGGCGTGCGCGCGGTCATCGCCGAGAGTTACGAGCGAATACACCGCTCGAACCTGGTCGGCATGGGCATCCTGCCGTTGCAGTACATGCCCGAGCAGACGGCGAACAGTCTGGGGCTCGACGGCCGCGAGCTGTATGAGATCAACGGCTTGGAAGACGCAAACGCAAAAAAGGTCGAGGTCATTGCAACGCGAGCGGACGGCCGTAAGATCGAGTTCGAGACGCGTGTACGTATTGACACTCCGCAGGAGGTCGAGTACTACCGCCACGGCGGCATTCTGCACTACGTGCTGCGTCAACTCGCGGCCTGAACCGATTTGCGCCGGTAAGCCACAGAGGTATGGGGGCTTTAGCCGAATGAGAGATTCTGCTGCGCCGGATCATGGATCATTAGAAAAATTTACACGTCCTATATCTTGCTTGCGAACGCTGAGGTCAAGGAGTGCCAGCTCGCGTTGGCTAACTTGCGGTTCAAGTCGTCGATCGCAAGTGGCGGGCTTAAAAAAAAGCCTTGCACGACATCGCAGCCCCACGATTTCAGCAGCTCCAGCGCTTCTTGACTCTCGACGCCCTCGGCTGTTACCGCCCGGCCAAGATTATGCGCAAGGTCGATCGTGGAACGGACCAGAACTGCGTCATTGGTGTCACGGGTCATGTTCATGACAAAGGAGCGGTCAATCTTGATTTCCTCAACGGGTAACTCACGCAGGATGATGAGCGACGAATAGCCCGTGCCAAAATCATCTATCGATAGCCGCACGCCTAACTCAGATAGTCGCTTGACCAAAGCTCGCGCCGCTTTCGTGTCCGAAGCAACAGCCGTTTCCGTAATCTCTAAGGTCAGTCGCGCCGCATTTAGCCCGCGCGCGGCCAGGCCCTGCGCGATGTATGTGAACAGTCCCGGATCTTGCAGATTTATTGCGGATAGGTTCGTGGAAATTGACGTTGTCACGCCCACCTCCTGCCATGCAGCCAGCTGATCGAATACGATCTCCAGTACGCAACGATTCAAGCGATTAATCAAACCGCCCCGCTCTGCCAACTCAATGAACTCGGCCGGCAGCGGCCACTCGGGATCCGAATGCGGCCATCGCACGAGCGCCTCGACCCCGGCCAGCCCGCCGCTCGTACCGTCAAACTGCGGCTGATAAAACACCTGTAATTCGTGACCGTTGATCGCGCTGCGCAGCTGGCTCAAAATGGTCAACCGGTTGACATCGTGCATATCGAAACCAGGATCGTACACCATGGTATTAACCCCGTGCCGTTTGGCCTCATACATCGCGATCTCGGCATTCTTTATCAATGTGTGGCCGCTACTACCATGCTCCGGATAGCCTGCGATGCCGATGCTAGCGCTTGCTTCGGCAGAATAGCCTGCAACCATGATGGGGCGCTCCAAAATGGAAGCGATATGTTGGGCCACGGTGCCCGCCTGATTCGTATGATCGACCGGATCGATCATAATCACGAACTCATCGCCGCCCAATCGGGCCACCAGGTCATTGACTCGCAAGCGGCTTTGCAGTCGCCGACCGACCTCCTGCAGTACGGTGTCCCCGTAGAAGTGTCCTAAGGTCTCATTGATAAGCTTGAAGCGATCCAAATCCATGATTGGCCTCCGGGGCGCGTAGAGCAGGTCGATCAGATGCCAGTCGAGCTGGACATGGCGTGCTTCGTCCCGGAGATGCCCGCCGTAGACGGCCGCATAGCGCGGCTCGATCTCTGCAGCCGGAGCGCCTGCCATCCGCCGCGAGATGTCGATCGAGCGCTCCTCCTGAACCAGCTGGATCCAGAACACCAGTGGAAACGCAACCGGGTGGCCCGCCAGGAATTCAGCAGCCGCGAGTGCGGGGCGCGGCACGGAGAGGATCCGGTACTCGCGATCCCGGTACCACTCGGGCTCGCTCAGGCGGTTGAGGCGTTTCCACAGGTCGGCGTGCCGCGCCTCGTCCGCCTGGAACTGGTGCAGGGCCTCCATAAGCCCGCCAGGCAGGCGGAGATCCGTCCTCTTCGTGAGCGCCTGCAGGGTCCGTCCCAGGACGAATGTCTCGAGGAACCCGATGAGCTCGTTCGAATAGAGGCCGGTGAGCTGGTTGTATCGGAGCCGGTGGGCGTCAGAGAGCTCTGTATACACGGGCGTGTGGTACAGCGGTGTGAGGCGATCGCAGTAGAACCGGCGCGAGCGGTCGATCGGCGTGCTCCAGTCGATCCGGTCCTCACGCGGTGGGGTCGGAATGCTCAGCCGATCGAGCGGCAGCCGCCGGCGCGAGACAGGCGTCACTCTGTGGTGCATGGGCGTTCATCCCGCGCCCCATCCGGTGCGGTGGCCGTGAAGATGTCGGACCAGCCCCCTTCGAGGTCGAGCGCGACCGGCTTCACGTCACCAAGCCGCCTGCCGCGCGCAACCGACCGCCGCGCGAACTCGTGAAACCCGCCGCGGACGCGCACGGCGCGTGCCGGAGCCAGCTGGCGGAGGTCCACGGCAAGTGCGTAATGTGGATTCTGGCGGAGGGCCTCTTCCAGGCGCTCGCTGAGTCCTCCCGGGAGATCGGCGTCTGTCTCGAGGAACAGGGTGTACGACACCCCTGCGGAGGTCCGTTCCGGCGCGAGCATCGCGAACCGGGGGTGGAGGCCTCCGCCGAAGAGCCCAGCCATGACCGCCGCGACGAACGTATCGTGCAGTTTTTCGCCGACGCAGTCGGAGACGTGCGCGTCGCGGCCAAGGAACGACAGCGAGGGCGTGCGTCCGACGAAGCCGTCCACGCGCACCC
>JAPSGG010000342.1 GCA_031177845.1 Chromatiales bacterium | reverse complement strand
GAGCGGAGGCGATCCGCTCAAGATCACCTCTCCAAGACTCGCGTCGGCAGCGATGTAGTCCACCGCCGCGCCCCACGCTCCGGATGACATCTGAGCCTCGCCGTACGGGAAGTGCCGCCTGAAACAGTAGCGGCAGTGCACGGCGCAGGCGCCGGTGGCGATCAACAGCACACGGCCGTGATACTTGTGCAGCACGCCGGGCACAGGCATAGCATCCAGATCGCCGACCGGATCGACCGTGAAGCCGGGCGCTTCCGCACATTCGGCGTCTAGCGGCAGCACTTGTCTTAACAGTGGGTCGCTGGCATCGCCCGGTTTCATGCGCGCCACAAAGCCCAGCGGTACCCGCAGCGGAAACAGCCGCGCGGCCCTTCTGGCCGCGGGAAGCCAACCGATGTCGAGGTTCAGACGCCGCAGCAGTTCGGCTGGATCGCGGATGGCGCGGGCGAGTTCGGTCTGCCAAGCGGGGGTATATTTTGTTGGTAGGCTTCCAGTTATCATGCGCACCTTAAATTAGACCATGAGGGCGAGAGATGGCGAGTTATGGTACCAACGAATTCAAGAGCGGCCTTAAGATCATACTGGACGGGGAGCCGCACACCATCCTCGAAAACGAATTCGTCAAGCCCGGCAAAGGTCAGGCGTTCAACCGCGTCAAGGTGCGCAACCTTAAGACCAACCGCGTGCTGGATCGTACATTCAAGTCGGGCGATTCCGTGGAGGCTGCGGACGTAGTCGATACCGAAATGCAGTATCTCTATAACGACGGCGAGTTCTGGCATTTCATGATGCCCGATACCTTCGAGCAGCACGCCGCTTCGAAGGCTGTTGTGGGGGACGCCGCTCGCTGGCTCAAGGAGCAGGACCTGTGTCAGGTTACCTTGTATAACGGCGAACCGCTGGCCGTGTCTCCGCCCAACTTCG
This sequence comes from Chromatiales bacterium, assembly GCA_031177845.1. Lineage (GTDB taxonomy): Bacteria > Pseudomonadota > Gammaproteobacteria > JACCYU01 > JACCYU01 > JAPSGG01. The sequence goes on along the minus strand of JAPSGG010000342.1, from coordinate 1,933 downwards.
TGGAGCTCAAGATCGTCCAGACGGATCCGGGCGTGCGCGGCGACACCGCCTCCGGCGGCACCAAACCGGCCCGGCTTGAGACCGGTGCGGTAGTGAAGGTGCCACTCTTCATCGAGGAGGGTGAGGTGCTCCGCATCGATACGCGCACCGGAGAATACGTATCGCGCGTAAAGGCGTAATGACAGCAAACTGGCGCCCGAAGGCGTCGCTGACAACCATGCAGTTAAGGGCCCGCATGCTTTCCCGCATCCGGGCCTTTTTCGCAGCCCGCGATGTCATGGAGGTCGAGACGCCGGCGCTCGCACGCAGTGCCACCACCGATCCCCATATTGCGAGCTTCAAGGTTGCGACTGCCGATGGCGATCGCTACCTACACACATCGCCGGAATTTGCGATGAAGCGCCTGCTCGCTGCGGGTTCTGGTGATATTTACCAGATCTGCAAGGTATATCGCGCCGATGAGACCGGCCGCCACCACAACCCGGAATTTTCCCTGCTGGAGTGGTATCGGCTGGATTTCGACCATCATGCGCTGATGGACGAGATCGAGGCACTACTGGCCGAAGCATTACGAGACTTACATGAATTCGGCGCTGCCAGACGCTTCACCTATCGCGAGGCATTCGTCGCTTTTGCCGGCTTGGACCCACTGAAGGCCTCGCGCGCGGACTGCGCGGCGGCTGCCATCCGGCACGGCCTCGAGGCACACCAAGCCCTCGATCTTCAGCGATGGTTGGAGCTGATCATGTCGCAGGTGGTCGCGCCGGCCTGCGCGCCCGACGGCTTTGCGTTCATTTACGATTTCCCCGTGAACCAGGCGGCCCTCGCCCGCATCCGACCCGGCACGCCACCAGTCGCCGAGCGATTCGAGCTCATTGGTTATGGCCTGGAGATGGCGAACGGCTTTCACGAACTGACCGATGCCGGCGAACAGCGAGCGCGTTTCGAGCGCGAGCTTGATATCAGGCGCGAACATGGCGCGCCTATCATGCCGATGGATGAACGCCTGCTGGCGGCGCTGGCGTATCGACTGCCGGACTGTTCGGGGGTTGCTCTTGGGCTGGATCGGCTGGTCATGCTGGCCGCGGACCTCGATCACATCTCTGCGGCGATGGCCTTTCCTTGGGAGAATGCCTGATCAATGGCGCCGCATTTCTTCACCACGCCGCGCCCGATCTGCTGTCCCATCTTCACTGGTTCGCCGGTTCTCAGCCTCGGTTCCCATGCCACAGATCCGTCGCCGAACAGCAGGATTGCGGTGGAACCCATGTTAAAGCGCCCCATCTCCTCCCCGCGCTGGAGGCTGGTGGCGGGCGAATGGCCGTTGTAGTTGAAGCTTCGAATCTGCTTGCCGGTGGGCGGTGTCACCAAGCCTGCCCATACGGTCTCGATGGCGGACACGTTGACTGCGCCAACCATGACCACCGCCATCGGCCCAAATGGCGTCGCGAAAATTGCCGCCACGCGCTCGTTGCGCGCGTAGAGCCGCGAAATGACCTTTGGGGCGTAAGGCGCGACACTGAACAGGCGGCCTGGGACGTGCACCATCTCCAGCAGACGGCCGTCGGCGGGCATGTGCACGCGGTGGTAGTCGCGCGGCGACAGATAGATCGTGCAGAACTTGCCATTCATGAACGGCGCCGCGCGTGAGCGCGATCCACCTAGCAGCTCGACCACCGAGAAATCCTGGGCCTTGGCCTGGAATACGTGCTCTTCGTCGATATCGCCCATTTGCGATATCCTGCCGTCCGCCGGGCAGGCGATCGCATCCGGTCCGCTTGCGATCGGGCGCGCCTCTGGCTTCAGTGCGCGGGTAAAAAAGGCGTTGAAGTTCGGGTAGGCGCAGGGGTCCGGCTCCAGCGCCTCGCTCATATCGACTCGAAACGCGCGAATGAACAGGCGCACCACAGGATCTTTCAGGCGTGTGTTGAAC
>JAPSGG010000341.1 GCA_031177845.1 Chromatiales bacterium | reverse complement strand
CATCTGCTGACGCCCGAGTCGGCCGTGGACATCCAGGCGCGGCTCGGATCGGACATCGCCATGGCCTTCGACGAGTGCCCCGCCTTTCCGGCCACCGAGGACCAGGCATGCTCGTCAATGGAGTTGTCGCTGCGCTGGGCGGCTCGAAGCCGCCGAGCGCACGATGTGCTGCAAGACAAGCGAGCGCCGGCAGCGCTATTTGGCATTGTGCAAGGCGGCGTTTATCCGCATCTGCGGCGCAGGTCGGCCGGAGGTTTGAAGGCGATTGGCTTCGACGGCTATGCGATCGGTGGTTTGGCGGTTGGCGAAAGTGCGCGCGAACGCACGGAGATGTTGGCGTGCACCGTGGACGAGCTACCATCCGGGTGCCCGCGATATCTCATGGGTGTGGGTAAGCCGGAAGACATCCTGGAGGCGGTCGCACATGGCATCGACATGTTCGATTGTGTGATCCCGACCCGCAACGCGCGCACGGGATTCCTCTACACGCGTGCAGGTTTGATCCGCATCCGCAACAGCCGCTACAAGGATGATCCGCGTCCGCTGGACGCAGGCTGTGGTTGTTACGCTTGTCAACACTACTCACGGGCATATCTGCGTCATCTGGATCAATGTGGCGAGATTTTGGGCGCGCGCCTGAACACTATCCATAATCTGTATTATTATCAGCAGCTCATGCGCGGCTTGCGCAATGCGATTGCCGAAGATCGCTTGCAAAGTTTCACGGAAGATTTTTACGCCACGCGCTCATCCAATGGGGTGTAACAAGTCTCGGCGGATTGCGGATGCTCACACCTCGGAGCGCACGACGTACGATGCAAGCTCGCAGATGAGCAAGACGGGCGGCCCGTGGCACCAGGGATCCGAAGATTGGCCGCCTGGGGCGGCGGTCGATGGAGGCGTCCCGGGCGGGCGGCGCACTAGGCATTGGCCTCGGTGGTGGCGCGACTGACAGGCATCGCTTCAGCCCCAGGCGCGCCCATTGGCCCACCGCCCGCGCGTGGCCATGGTCAAGCAGCACCTCACCGTCGGTACGCCAGGCCGCTGGCTGGCGGCAACAAGTGCATGCGGCGCATCGCGTTCGCATCGCGTCGGTGCGCCGCCTTATTGGAGGCGATGGTCTACCACCTGATGCCATGCTGACCCTGGTCTTTAAGCGTCGTGATACCGGCCAGCCCCGGGCCTCAACATACCGGCCTCATCACCGGAATCATCACCCCCCACGCGTAGCTTGGGCTGCCGCATTGGCGCCTTACCCAAGCTCCTGCCGTCCTGCCCCACGCAGCCGCGACCTTCATCACGATCACCAGGATCTCGCTTGCACTGCACCGATGAGGATGGGTTTGTTAACCGGAGTTCTAAGAATACGAGTTCTTCATGAGACACCCGCACGTTTGTACGTGCGTGATGTGTAGAAACTTCAGGCACCGCAACTTGCGCGCGATGGATGGTTTTATGCCAAGTTTTTGCAATAATACGGTGGCTTCGCAATCCAAGTCTCAACTCACAACTTTGCTATGGACCACTTGATCGCTAATGCCCACGCCCAGGCGGGCGCGCCACCGGCCGGCGGGATGCTCGAGTTTATGATAATGATCGCGATCTTTTTCGCGATCATGTATTTTCTGATCATTCGCCCGCAGTCCAAGCGTGCAAAGGAGCACAAGCAGTTGCTGGATTCGCTTACCAAAGGCGATGAAGTGGTCACCTCCGGCGGTTTGCTCGGTAAGATCACGGACGTGGGTGAGAGCTTCGTTCAGATGGATATCTCGCGAGGCGTCAGCATCATGGTTCAAAAACAGGCGATCGCAAACGTAATGCCGAAAGGCACCTTCAAGCCCGACGTGCCCAAACTGGACAAGGCTAAAGGCAAGACCTGATCTGCGCCTAGCGGTCCCGGGCGTATGCCAAAAGTCGGCTTCTAAAACAATGAAATCGCCATCATCATTCCTGCGTTACGCATGATCAATCGCTATCCTTGGTGGAAAAACCTCCTCATTCTTCTCGTCGTGTTGCTGGCTGCATTGTACGCGCTGCCGAATCTCTATCCGGAAGACCCGGCTATTCAGATCTCGCATGCGGAAGGCCGGCTTGAACCGGGATTGAAAGCCCGCCTGAGTCGCTTGCTCGACCGTGCAGGCCTTGATGCCAAAAGGATCGAGGGTGGGCCCAATCAACTGCTCGTGCGCTTCAATAGTACGGAGGCGCAGCTCGAGGCTCGCGACATCGTCGGCGAGGCTTTGGGTAACAACTACGTAGTGGCATTGAACCTCGCGCCTGCCACACCGGGCTGGTTGCGCACGCTCAATGCCAGCCCGATGAATCTCGGGCTGGATCTGCGCGGCGGTGTGCATTTTCTGCTGGAAGTGGACATGCGCGCGGCGTTGCAAAAGGCACTAGACCGCTTTGAAGAAGACTTCAGTGCGCAGCTGCGGGATCGCGAAATCCGTTATCTTGGCATCAGTCAGAGCCCGGGCGGTGTTCGCGCCGAGTTCAGCGACGCGCAAACAAGAGATCGCGCGCTGGAGATTTTGGAAAACGACTATGGCGATCGCCTGACATTTGACGAATATGCGTCCGGCGGCACATACGGGTTCTCCGCCTTGCTGACCGAGCCTGCGATCGATGAGATCCGGCGCTATGCGGTCGAACAGAACATCACCACCTTGCGAAATAGAGTCAACGAGCTCGGCGTGGCCGAACCGGTTATTCAGCAACAGGGGCAATCACGAGTTGTGGTGCAGCTGCCAGGTGTGCAGGATACGGCGCGCGCTAAGGAGATTTTGGGCGCCACGGCCACCTTGGAGTTTCGCATGGTCGACGAGCAGGCCAATCCGATCGATGCCGAGCAGAGCGGTCG
>JAPSGG010000004.1 GCA_031177845.1 Chromatiales bacterium | reverse complement strand
GCGGGATGTCAGGCGATCATCGGCGAACGGCTCGCATCGTTTGGGGTCACCGACCGCCGGGCGATGAGTGCGCTGGCAAGGTCAAGCGTGTCGGACATGGCAGATCAGCGCGGAAATCGCAGTGGGGAGCCGGCAGAAGCTCAATCGAGATTCCGCAGAAGCTCGTTCAAGCTGACCTTGCCGCGCGTCTTCGCGTCCACCTTTTTCACAATGACGGCGCAATAGAGGCTGTATTTTCCATCCTTGGCCGGCAGATTGCCGGACACGACGACCGACCCTGCCGGCACTCGGCCGTAGAGGACCTCAGCGCGTTCGCGATCGTAGATGCGCGTGCTTTGACCGATGTACACGCCCATCGAGATCACCGAGCCTTCCTCGACAATGACCCCTTCCACGATCTCGGAGCGCGCACCGATGAAGCAGTTGTCCTCGATAATGGTGGGCGCGGCCTGCAGCGGCTCCAGCACGCCGCCGATGCCGACGCCGCCGGAGAGATGCACGTTCTTGCCGATCTGGGCGCAGGAGCCGACCGTCGCCCAGGTGTCGACCATCGTGCCTGAATCTACATAGGCCCCGATATTGACGTAGGACGGCATCAGTACCACGTTGGAGGCGATGTAAGCACCTTTGCGCACAGTCGCCGGGGGCACCACGCGTATGCCGTCCTCGCGCAGGTCCTGCGCGCTGACCTCGGCGAACTTGAGGCGCACCTTGTCGAAATAATTAGTAAAGCCACCGCTGATGTAGCGGTTATCCTCAATGCGGAAGGACAGCAGTACTGCCTTCTTGAGCCACTCATTGATGATCCATTGTCCGCTCTTCTTCTCCGCGACGCGTAACCTCCCACGGTCCAGTTGCTCGATGGCCTCAAGCACGGCTTCCCTAATCGGCGTGCTGACGTTGCGCGGGGTCAGTTCGGCTCTGCGCTCGAATGCGTCTTCGATGATGGCTCTTATATCGCTCATGCGCGGCTCCTAGGGACGTCGAGGCAAAGCAGGTTAGCGCGATAGCAGTGGAGGCGCAAAGACCGCGAGGTACTGCCAAGGGCTAAGATGCAGCGACTCAAACTCAAGTGTCGCCCACTGGCTGGATTCCGACATTTGATCTGTGCGGCCTTCGTCTTTGCGGTCCTTACGGACGTTCGAGGTAGGTTCTGATCCGCCTCGCCGCCTCCAGACATTCTTCCAGCGAAGGCACGAGCGCCACGCGCACATGGTCGCGGCCGGGATCACGGTCACCGATTTCGCGCGAGAGAAAGCTGCCGGGCAGGACCGTGACATTCTGTTGCCCGTACAACTCGCGCGCGAAGCGCTGATCGTCGATCGGCGTGCGCGGCCAGAGATAAAAACCACCCGCGGGCCGTGGCACTTCGATGACCGGCGAGAGCATTTCGATCACTGCATCGAACTTTTCGCGATAGAGGCGCCGGTTCGCCCGCACGTGCACTTCGTCCCGCCAGGCTACGGCGCTCGCGGCCTGAACGGGCGGCGGCATCGAGCAGCCATGATAAGTCCGATAGCTCGCGAACTGTGCGATAAGCGCAGCACCGCCGGCCACGAAACCAGAACGCAGGCCCGGCGCGTTAGAGCGCTTTGAGAGGCTATGGAAGACCAGACACCTGTGGTAGTCCGTGTTGCCCATGTGCGCCGCCGCGCCCAGTAATCCCGGCGGCGGATCGGTTTCGTCTGGATAGACCTCTGAGTAGCATTCGTCACACGCGATCACGAGATCATGCTTGTCGGCCAGGTCGATGAGCCGTCGCAACGCGGGTTCGGCCATGACCGCGCCAGTCGGGTTACCGGGATTGCACAGGTAGACCAATTGGCAGCGCGTCCAGACCTCGTTCGGTACCGAATCGAAGTCCGGCAGGAATCCGTTTCGTTGGTCGCAGTGCAGATAATACGGCTGCGCGCCAGCGAGCAAGGTCGCGCCTTCGTAGATCTGATAAAAAGGGTTCGGCATCAAGACCAGCGGCTTGCGCGTGGAATCTACCACACATTGCGCAGCCGCAAACAAAGCCTCGCGCGTACCATTGACCGGTAGCACGTGAACGTTCGGATCGATGCTGTCTCCAGGCAGCTTGAAGCGGCGGCACAACCACGCAGCGATGGCTTCGCGCAATACTTCGCTTCCGCGGATGACCGGATAGTTTGCCAATCCATCCAGATGGCGAGCCAGCGCGTCGCGGATCAAGGCAGGTGTCGCGTGCTTGGGCTCGCCGACGGATAGCGCGATAGGCTCCAGATGTTGGGGAGGTGTTGCGCCTTGTTTGAGCTTGACCAGCTTTTCGAACGGATAGGGTTGTAGATGGGCCAGACCCGGATTCATCACGCAGACTCGCCCCTTCAAGCACCCGGTGTCGATTCACCGCTAAGCGGCGGATGGTCCGCGTCAGCCACGGAACCCTCTAGTCCTGGCCGCCTTCCCAGGCGCCTCAACAAGCAATCACGGATCAGCGCCAGATGCCAATCATCGGTGATCGGCTGATGCTTAAGATCGGTGATGATGAACACGTCTTCCGCCTGCTCGCCGATGGTCGTGATCCGGGCGTTGTGTACCAGCACATCGCTATCAGTGAACGCCATGCCGATCCTGGACAAGAGACCCGGGTGATCCGCGGTGACTAGCTCGAGTACGGTCTGACGCCCATTCGAGGTGGTATCAAACTCGATGCGAGTAGGGACGTCGAAGTGGCGCAGCTTGCGCGATACCCGCCGGGCCACTTCCACCGGCACATGCTCGGGATGCCGCAAAAGATCGCTCAAAGTGCCTGCGATTTCATCGAGCTTGTAGCGCTCGTCAATGGGCCTGCCGGACTCATCCAGCACCATGAAGGTGTCGAGCGTGTAATCGGCGGCTGTGGTCGTGATGCGCGCATCCAGGATGTTGAGACCAAGCCGGGCCAGCGCCGACGTGATCATGGCGAATAGATGGTGGTGACCCTGCGCGTAGACGAAGATCTCAGTGCTGCCGCGGGCAGTCAACTGGCGGATCAGCACCAGCGGCCATTGCGCGGGGTCCGACTGCACAATAGCTTGCGTATGCCAGGCGATCTCGTCGTCGGAGTGGCGTAGAAAATACTCTTCGTCGAAGTCCCGCCAGAGCCGCCGGCAAGCATCAAGATCGACGCTGCGCGCCTCCAGTATATGCAGGCTGGCGTGCTTGACCTCAGTGATGAGGTCCTCGCGTGCCAGGGGATTATCCAGGCCGCGCTGCATGACGCGTTTGGCCGCATGATAAAGCTCGCGCAGCAAGGAATCCTTCCACGAGTTCCACAGGGTGGGGTTGGTGGCGCGGATGTCAGCTACCGTGAGCAGGTAAAGGTAATTAAGCCGAGTGAGATTACCGACCTCATCGGCGAACGCATTGATATCCGCCGGGTCGTTGATGTCCTTGCGTTGCGCGGTGAGTGACATCAATAGGTGGTGCTTGACCAGCCATGATACCAGCCGCGCGTCGTACTGACTCAGGCCATGCTCAAGACAGAATGTCTCGGCCTCATCGGCGCCCAGTTCCGAGTGATCGCCGCCGCGGCCCTTGGCGATGTCATGAAACAGGGCAGCCAGATAGAGCAGCTCGGGCTTCGGGATCTGGGTGAACAGTTCGCTGCAGAACGGCAGTTCGTGGGCGAACTCCGGCACCGACAGCCGCCGTATGTTGCGCACGACGAATAAAGTATGTTCATCGACGGTAAAGGTATGAAACAAGTCGTACTGCATCCTACCAACCACGCGCGCGAAGCTGGGCCAATAGGCCGCAAGTACACCGTAGCGGTTCATGCGTCTCAGCTCATGCGTGATGCCGCTCGGCTGGCGCAGGATTTCCATGAACAGGCTACGGTTGGCAATGTTGCTGCGAAACTTGTCATCGATGAGATGACAGTGCCGCCGTACCAGCCGGATCGTGGAGGCGCGCACGCCCTTGAGCTCCGGATGGTGTTGCATCGTCAGAAATAATTCGAGCAGCGCGGAGGGATAACGCTTGAACACGTTCTCGCGCGTCACCTCGAGAAAGCCCTTGCGTGCCTGAAAGCGTCGATTGATGAGCACGGGCTCATCGTCTTCATCGGCATACAGGATCGCCTCCTGATACAACTGCAACAGCGTCTCGTTGAGCCGTTGTAGCTCCATAACGGTGCGATAATAGCTCTGCATGAATTGCTCGACCGCGAGATTGTGGTCTTCATCGGTGTAGCCGAACAGATCAGCGATTGTGCGTTGATAGTCGAACAGCAGGCGATCCTCACGCCGGCCTGCGAGCGTATGCAGGGCGAGGCGTACCCGCCATAGAAACATCTGGCCATGCGCTAGGGTTCGATATTCATCCTCGCTGATGAAACCGTGAGCAACGAGTTCGTGCAGGCTGGAAGCACCCAGATGCCGCTTGGTCACCCAGCCCACCATCTGAATATCGCGCAGCCCGCCCGGACTCTCCTTGACGTTCGGCTCGAGCCGGTAAGCCGTATCTCCGAACCTGTGGTGACGGCGCTGCTGTTCTTCGAGCTTGGCCTCGAAGAACTCGCGGCTGGGCCAGATGTGCGGGGGCGCGAGGCGCTCGTTCATCGTTCGGAATAACGCTTCCGGTCCGACTAGCAGGCGGGATTCGATCAGGTTGGTGGCTATCGTGATGTCCTCCGCGCTGGCCCGTACGCACTCATCAAGCGTGCGCACGCTGTGGCCGACCGGAAGACCGATATCCCACAGGAAGGTCAGGAAATCCGACATCCTCTGCTGCAGATCCTTGTCGGCCGGCTTGGACAGCAGCAACTTGAGGTCCACATCGGAATAGGGATGCAACTCTCCGCGCCCGTAACCGCCGACCGCGATCAGCGCCACGTCGTCCGTCCTATCCAGCTCGAATCGCCGCCACACCCGCTTGAGCAGGTGATCCATAATCGCGCTACGTCCATGCACCAGTTCGGCGGCATCGGCGCCGGCATAGAAGGCCTGTTTCAGCGCATCGTTCGACCGTTTGAGGATGGCGTTGAAGGCGTTGATTTCTTCCGCCCTGGACGCACCGGCAGGCGGCCGCCAGCCCGCTATCGCCTGTAAAATCTCGGACTCGGCATTGCGGGGGACCAAGATTTCGTTCATAGCCGCTCGCTGGGACGCAGTGTCAGCACCTCATGGCCCTCGTTCGTTACGAGCACGGTATGTTCCCACTGCGCGGAGAGACTGTGATCCTTAGTCACGACCGTCCAGCCGTCGGACAGTACCTTGACGTGCCGTTTGCCGGCGTTGAGCATAGGCTCAATCGTGAATGTCATTCCAGGTTGTAGTTCCTCGCCCGTACCGGGTTGCCCATAGTGCAGCACCTGTGGGTCCTCGTGAAATCCGCGGCCGATGCCATGGCCGCAGTACTCGCGCACCACCGAGCAATTATGGCGCTCAGCATAGTCCTGAATGGCATGGCCGATATCTCCCAGCCGCGCGCCGGGCCTAACCTGCTCGATTCCCATGCACATGGCGTTATAGGTGATATCGACCAGTCTTTTGGCGAGCACCGAAGGTTGCCCCACGAAGAACATCATGCTGGTATCGCCGTGAAAGCCGTCCTTGATGATGGTGACATCAATATTGAGAATGTCACCGTTCCTGAGCTTCCTTTCACCTGGGATGCCGTGACAGACCTGATGATTGACCGAAGTACACACCGATTTCGGAAATCCACGGTAATGGAGTGGTGCGGGCACAGCCTGCAAGGTGTTGATGATGTAATCGTGACAGATCGCATCCAGCTCACCCGTGGTGACACCAGGCCTTACATGTTCAGCGATCATCAACAAGACCTCGGACGCGCACCGCCCGGCCACGCGCATCTTATCGATTTCTTCCGGGGTCTTGATGGGGATGTGCATGTTGGTAGATTGGGGTGATCGCGCACGGATCTGCGCCCTCTGGATATCGACCGGCCCATTATGCCGACCGTTCATTGTTGCCGAAAGCCGAGTATGGTATAAAGCGCGGCCATCGGGCGCAAATTCCGGCGACTTGGGCCGGCATTCGCCTGAGCGTGCTCCTGAATAAAGGTCCGCGCCCAATCCGCACATACGCCGTCACGAACGGCTGGGTGCTCCGCCTCTGAATCGAGCTTAACCGATCTGGTTGCGGAGTCGCCGCTCGGGGTGTATGGAGGCTCAACCCAATCAGAGGACTTTTCATGGCCAATGTCACCATGCGCCAGATGCTGGAAGCTGGCGTGCACTTCGGGCATCAGACCCGATACTGGAATCCCAAGATGGCGCCGTTTATCTTCGGCGAGCGCAATCGGATTCATATCATCAATCTCGAAAAGACACTGCCGCTGTTCAACGATGCGACCAATTACCTCGGCAAAATGGCGGCCGATGGCGGGACAATCCTGTTCGTGGGCACCAAGCGATCCGCGCGTGAGACCATCGGCGAACAGGCTAGACGCTGCGGCATGCCCTACGTCAATCATCGCTGGCTGGGCGGCATGCTGACCAACTTTCAGACTGTGCGTCAGTCCATCAAGCGGCTCAAAGACCTGGAGCAGATGGCCGAAGACGGCACCTTTGAGCGCCTGGGTAAGAAGGAAATCCAGAAGCTCAGGCGCGAGATGGGCAAGCTCGAACGCAGCCTCGGCGGTATTAAGGAGATGGCTAGCCCGCCGGACGCTATGTTCGTCATCGATGTCGGTTATGAGCGTATCGCGGTCGACGAGGCTATTAAACTGCACATTCCCGTGGTGGCGGTGGTCGATACGAATCATTCCACTGAAGGGATCGACTACGTGATCCCCGGCAATGACGATGCCATTCGCGCGATACAGCTCTATACCACCGCGGTCGCCGATGCCATCATCGATGGCCGCGAGCAGGCCCGCACTGCGGCGGGCGCCGAGGACGAGTTTGTCGAGGTCGATGAAAGCGGTGAAGCCCCTAGGCACGGTGCGAGGAGCCTTCCTAGGAAGAAGACCGCGATGAAACAAAAGGGGCCGGCTCAGAAACCCACCGACGGTCGGGCGCACGGCGGCGGGCTGGACGCCCGAGCACGGAACGAGGGGCATGCCAAACCCGCTTCCAACGCTGGAGCGGAGCAACTAAGGTCCGGCGGCGAGGACAGCGCGTCGAATGTGGAATGATCTCGGGAATAATCGCCGCTAGGGCGGCTCATCATTCGAACAAGTACAGGTTTACCGTTATGCAAATTACGGCATCCATGGTCAAGGAACTGCGCGAACGCACCGGGGCCGGCATGATGGAATGCAAGAAGGCGCTGGAAGCGAGCGGCGGTGATATGGTGGCTGCCATCGAATCCATGCGCAAAGCCGGCCTCGCTAAGGCCGATAAGCGGGCGACGCGCGTCGCGGCGGAAGGCGTGATTCGAGCAAGCCAGACGCCTGATGGCGCGCACGCGGCGATGGTGGAGATCAACTGCGAAACCGACTTTGTCGCCAAGGGGGACGATTTCGCAGCCTTCGCGCAGGCGGTCGCGGCTACCATTGTGGAGCGTGCGCCCGTGGACGTCGATGACTTGATGGCTCGTCCCATCGTCGGCGGTGATGGGACAAGTATTGAAGCCAATCGCCAGGCGCTGATTGCCAAGCTGGGTGAGAATATTCAGGTACGCCGGTTCGACCGCATGCGGGCCGACGGTGGGCAAATCGGGGTTTATCTGCACGGCAGCCGCATCGGCGTCATGGTGTTGCTCAAGAGTGGCGATGAGGCACTGGCTAGAGATATCGCCATGCACGTGGCTGCCAGCCGACCGTTATGCGTGAACGAAGACGATGTACCTGCCGAACTGCTGGAGAAGGAAAAGGAGATCTTCGCGGCGCAGGCCGAGAGTAGCGGCAAACCACCAGAGATCATCGCCAAGATGGTGCAGGGGCGGCTCAAGAAATATCTGGGCGAGATCACCTTGCTGGGACAGCCATTCGTGAAGGACCCCGACAAGACGGTGGGCAAGCTCTTGCAGGAGGCCAAGGCGAAGGTCGCGCGCTTTTCGCGTTTCGAGGTCGGCGAGGGTATCGAGAAGAAGAGCGGCAATTTCGCCGATGAAGTGATGGCGCAGGTAAAGCGTAGCTGATTGGGTCCAACCATGACATGAACGACGCCGCCACGCCCCGCTACAAACGCATCCTGCTCAAGCTCAGCGGCGAGGCGCTGATGGGCAGCCAAGACTACGGCATCGATCCAAAGGTCATCGGACGTATCGCGGCCGACTTGGGCGAGTTGCACCGCAGGGCCGTCGAGGTGGCGGTAGTCATCGGCGGCGGCAATATCTTCCGCGGCAAGGGTCTTGCCAAAGCGGGCATGGATCGCGTCACCGCGGATCAGATGGGCATGCTTGCGACCGTGATCAACGCGCTCGCGCTACAGGATGCGATCGAGCGCCGCGGACTTCATTGCCGCGTTATGTCCGCTCTCAAGATCAACCAGGTATGCGAGGACTACATCCGGCGTCGCGCGGTGCGTCATCTGGAGAAGGGCCGCATCGTGGTGTTCGCGGCGGGTACCGGCAATCCGTTTTTCACCACCGACTCGGCGGCCAGCCTGCGCGCCACCGAGATCAACGCAGATCTCATGCTCAAGGCCACCAAGGTGGATGGTGTTTACGACGCCGATCCGATCAAGCATGCCGACGCCAAGCGTTACGAGCGCCTGACCTACGACGATGTCCTGTCCAAGAAGTTGGGGGTCATGGACGCGACCGCCATTGTGATGTGCCGCGACAACGATATACCACTGCGCATATTCAATATGGCCAGGGAAGGGGATCTGCTCAAAGTGGTGATGGGTGAACAGATTGGTACCGTCGTGGAGCGAGGTTAGATCTGCCCTCGGCTCCAATCTTCAGGGCAGCTAACGGCCATGATCGAAGACATCAAGAAAGACGCACAAACGCGCATGCGCAAGAGCGTCGAGGCGCTGCAACAAGAGCTATCGAAGGTGCGCACGGGCCGCGCGCACGCAAGTCTGCTGGACCATATTATGGTCGAGTATTATGGGTCGCAGGTGCCGATCAATCGCGTCGCCAACGTCAGTGCTGAGGACCCGCGCACGCTGACGGTGACGCCCTGGGAAAAGAACATGGTGCCAGTTGTGGAGAAGGCCATTATCAACTCGGACCTCGGACTTAATCCCTCCACTGCCGGGCTAGTCATCCGCGTGCCTTTGCCGCCCTTGACTGAGGAGCGCCGCAGAGACCTGGTCAAAGTGGTGCGTCATGAGGCGGAGAACGCCCGCGTGGCTGTCCGCAATATTCGTCGCGAAGCCAACAATGATCTCAAGGAACTCACCAAGGAGAAGGCAATCTCTTCGGACGACGAGCGCCGTGGCCAGGAGGCCATTCAGAAGCTGACTGACAAATACGTCGCTGAAATCGACAATGTGCTAGCGCGCAAGGAGCAAGAATTGATGGAGGTATAGGCTTGAAGCGTCTAACAAGAGAAACAACGCAAAGTTCGCTCAAGGCACCAAGATCTTAGAACCATGGAGATAATAGGGTATGGGTATAGGGCATAGGGTTAGTCAGATATTCATTATCACCACCCCTATGCCCTATCTCATTTTGCAGCCCCCGTTCTGGAAAATCGCAGCCGGGGCAGTGGCGTGCTCTGCGGTTTAAGCGATAACTTAAGCTTTATCTTTGAATCTGTATAAAGCGTGAGTTCTTCCGAGTTCCATCCCACCGGCGTCGGTTGAGCGTGGGCGCACCATCTGTCCATATTCTGCCGCGGCACATCGCCATCGTCATGGACGGCAATGGGCGTTGGGCGCGAGCCCGCCGCCTACCGCGCACGGCCGGTCACAAACGGGGCGTCGACGCCACGCGCAAGGTGGTGCGGGCCTGTGTTGAACGCGGCGTGGAAGTCCTCACGCTGTTTGCCTTTAGCAGCGAGAACTGGCAACGACCTAAGGTCGAAGTCAACACGTTAATGGAATTGTTCCTTTCGACACTCAGGCGCGAAGCGGACGAACTTGCCGAGCACGGCGTACGACTGCGCTTTATCGGGGATCGGCTCGCATTCTCGCCCAAGCTCCAGCGACAGATCGAGCTGGCCGAAGCCACTACCTCCGAGCGCTGCGATATGCTGCTCAACATCGCCGCAAACTACGGTGGCCGCTGGGATATCACACAGGCGGTGCGTGCGGTCATTGAGGAGCTCAATAGCGCAAATGTGGGGTCGGAGCAGATCACCATGGAATCGATCGCATCAAGGCTGGTGACGGCCGGCATGCCGGAGCCGGATCTATTCATCCGTACCGGCGGCGAACACCGCATCAGCAACTTCTTATTATGGCAACTGGCGTATACCGAACTCTATTTTACCGATGTCTTATGGCCCGATTTCGATGAGGCGGCGCTTGATGCCGCGCTTGTCTCCTACGCCGGACGGCAGCGGCGCTATGGCAAGACCAGTGAACAGGTCAAGTCCGCGCACCGCGCTTGATCAAAGGGTCACGACCGGTTTGATCCTGGCGATGACCAGTGTGGCGGCGGCACTGCTGTTGCCAAGCGGCTGGCTGGCGGTCGTGATGCTGGCGGTCGTGATGCTGGGTGCCTGGGAGTGGGCGCGGCTCACGAGTCTGGTCAGCCCAAGCTCGCGGTTGATCTATCTGGCGGCTACAGCACTGTGTGCCTATGTGTTATGGCGATTATTCGCCGGTCGGCAGTCCCTGGCGCCTATCGTCTTGGGCGCCGTTTGGTGGATCGTGGCGCTGGTGATTCTGGCCGTCGACCAGCCGCAGACGTCGAATGGGCGGCTCCAGATCCTTGGACTGCGGCTGGCAGGGCCTCTCGCACTGCTGCCGGCCTGGATCGCGATGATCGATCTGCACCGGTTTCATCCGCAGCCCGTGTGGTTCGTGTTCCTGTTGTTGCTGGTGTGGTTGGCGGACTCGGCCGCATTTGTTACGGGTCGCCTGCTCGGCAAGACCCAGCTCGCGCCGATCATTAGTCCGGCGAAAACCCGGGAGGGCGTGCTGGGCGCGTTGGCGGCGAACGCTGTACTAGGGGTGCTCGGCGCCTGGTGGCTCGAACTGCCGCGGATCCTATGGGTCTACTTCATCGGACTATGCCTGGTGACAACGCTGCTTTCGGTTGCGGGCGACTTGTTCGAAAGCCTGCTCAAGCGTCACGCAGGAGTCAAGGACAGCGGCACGATGCTACCTGGGCACGGTGGTATTCTCGACCGTATCGACAGCATGATGGCCGCCGCGCCGCCTTTCGTTCTGGGGCTGCATTGGATGAATTAAAGGATCGGATCAGGCCATACAAAGGCATGTCGGTGAACACGGTTCATTCTCCCGGTAGCATTGCGCCCGCCAATGACGGGCTAATCAGTATCACGGTGTTAGGGTCCACCGGCACCATCGGCGTCAATACGCTGGACGTGATCGGGCGGCATCCGCAACGCTACCGCGTAGCCGCCCTGACAGCTCATCACGATGTGGACCGGCTATACCAACAATGCGTAGAACACAAACCGTCCTATGCGGTCATGAACGACGCGCAAAGCGCAGATGAACTTCGTCAAAGGGTGCGAGGCGCGGAGCTTGAAATCGAGGTGCTCGCGGGTCCGGCTGGCCTGGAGCAGGTCGCGGGCGCACCTGATACTCAATGTGTCATGGCCGCCATCGTCGGCGCAGCTGGGTTGTTGCCCACGATTGCGGCCGCGCGCGCCGGTAAACGTGTGCTGCTCGCAAATAAGGAAGCGCTGGTGATGGCAGGGCGCGTGTTTATGCGGCAAGTGTACGAGAGTCACGCCCAATTGCTGCCCATCGACAGCGAGCACAATGCGGTATTCCAGTGCCTGCCGAAAAGTTCATGCACGATAGGGGTGCCAACCGGCGGACTGGCGGCAGCAGGCGTGGAGCGCATCGTGCTGACGGCAAGCGGCGGTCCATTTCGGACCATGCCACTGGCTGCACTGCGCGATGCCACGCCGGCGCAGGCGTGCGCGCATCCGAATTGGAGGATGGGCCGCAAGATCTCGGTGGATTCCGCGACCATGATGAACAAGGGGCTGGAAGTGATCGAGGCATGTTGGTTGTTCGATTGCCGACCGGAACAGGTGAGTGTGGTGCTACATCCGCAAAGCGTGGTGCATTCGATGGTGACATTCGTGGATGGCTCCGTACTAGCGCAAATGGGCCATCCCGATATGCGCACCCCAATCGCCCACGCCCTAGCGTGGCCTACTAGAATCGCCTCCGGCGCGCGACCCCTGGACCTGGTCGACGTGGCGCGACTGGAATTTTTCGCGTTGGAGCCGGGGCGCTATCCGTGCCTGCGTATGGCTTATGAGGCGCTACGCGCCGGTGGCACCGCGACCGCTGTCCTGAACGCGGCTAACGAGGTGGCGGTGCAGAGCTTTCTGGATGAGAGAATCCGGTTTACCGATATTCCCCGCGTGATTGAGCATACGCTGGAGCATGTGGCCTCGAGCGAGGCCGATTCGCTGGAAGCCATTCTGGCCGCCGATCGCACCGCGCGGGCGGCGGCGTTCGAATACGTCGCATCTATCTTGGCCCCTATTTAACCGATGTCCGTCCTGATTAGTGTCATCGCATTCGTCGCCGCCGTCAGCATTCTGGTGGGCATCCATGAGTTCGGTCACTTCTGGGTGGCGAAGAAACTGGGCGTGAAGGTACTCAAGTTTTCGATCGGCTTCGGCAAACCACTGTGGAAGCGAGTGGCTGGCGCGGATCGCACCGAGTACATGGTGGCGGCAATCCCGCTGGGCGGGTACGTTAAGATGCTCGACGAACGCGAAGGTCGCGTCGATCCAGCCGAACGTCATCGGGCTTTCAATCGCCAGCCGGTCGGAACGCGCATCGCCATTGTCGCAGCTGGTCCCCTGTTCAATTTCCTGCTCGCCATCGCGGCTTACTGGGTCATGTTCATGATCGGCGTAACTGGCGTTAAACCTGTCATCGGTGATGTCGCACCGGACAGCGTCGCGGCGCGCGCCGGGCTGGAAAGCGGTGACCAGATCGTGGCCGTCGATGGCGAACGCACACCGACTTGGGAAACCGCGAGCATCGGTATCATTGATCAGGCCCTAGATGGAGGCGAGGTATTGTTGACCGTCCAGGCACAAGCTGGCGGGACGAGTCAGTATGTCCTCGATCTGGGTGAGATCCGTCAGATCCTAGGCGAAGAGAGCCCGCTCGAGACGCTGGGCATCACACCATGGCAGCCGACCATCGAAGCCGTGATTGGCGGCGTGACGACTGGTGGCGCGGCCGAACGCGCCGGGCTGCGTACGGGCGATCGCTTGGTGAGCGCGGATGGGCAGCCCATCAAAGGCTGGCAGGCGTGGGTGGATTACGTGCGCGCCCATCCCAACGAGGACATCCGCCTTGAGATCAAGCGTGCCGGCAAGGTGATGACCCTCGACCTGCATACCGAAGTCGTGTACGAAGGTGGCGAGCGCATCGGGCGCATTGGCGCATCCCCGCACATCGATCGCGCCGAGATCGAGGCCATGCAGGTGGAGGTACAATACAATCCGCTCACCGCGTTAGGCATGGCAGTGGTCAAAACCTGGGATTTTTCAGTGTTGACCCTGCGCGTGTTGTGGAGACTCGTCACCGGACAGGCCTCGCTGAAGAACGTCAGCGGGCCCATCACCATCGCTCAGTTCGCGGGTGTGTCGGCGTTGATCGGCATCTCGGCCTTTCTTGGTGCGCTCGCGATCTTCAGCATCAGCATCGGCATCCTGAATCTGCTGCCGGTGCCGGTGCTGGATGGCGGCCATCTATTGTACTACTTCATCGAGCTGATCAAGGGCAGCCCGGTCTCAGAGACCACCGAGGCCGTAGGACAGCGCATCGGTCTGGCGGTGCTCGCGGGTCTTATTGCACTCGCCTTCTACAACGACTTCGCAAGATTGCTCGGTTAGGTGTTTCTTCGTGTGATCCAAACGCTGGCCCTGGCGGGCGCGTTGCTGGTCTTTGCCGGCGATTTGTCGGCGGCTGCTTTTGTGGTCGAAGACATCGAACTCGAGGGTCTGGAACGCATCGAACCGGGCACCGTGTTCACTTATCTGCCGATCCAGGTGGGCGACCGATTCGATACCAATCGCAGTGCGGAAATCGTGCAAGCGCTGTTCGACACTGGGTTTTTCAGCGATATCACATTGCGCCGCCGGGACAACGTGCTGGTGGTAGAGGTCGAGGAGCGTCCCGCCATCGCGGAGATCACATTCGAAGGCAACGAGGACATATCCGATGAGGATCTCACCGCGGCCTTGGAAAGCGTGGAGATCGCCCGCGGCAGGGTGTTCAACCGCTCCGTGCTGGAAAGGTTGGAGAACGAACTCGTGCAGCAGTATCTGGCGCGCGGCAAGTACAACGTTAAGGTCGATACCGAGATCACCGAACTGGAACGTAATCGGGTGGTGATCAAAATCGATATCTCCGAGGGCGCGGTGGCCAGGATCAAGCGCGTGAACGTCGTCGGCAACGAGGAGTTCACCGAGGAAGAACTCACGGAAGACTTCGAGTCTGGTATTCCACCTTGGTGGGCCTTCTTCAGCAGTCGCGACAAGTATTCCAAGGAAAAGTTGACGGGCGACCTTGAGACCCTGCGCACGCATTATCTCGATGAGGGTTACCTAAAGTTCAACATCGACTCCACGCAGGTCTCGATCACCCCGGACAACCAGGATATCTATATCACCATTAACATCGATGAAGGTGAACGCTACACCGTGAGCGAGGTGAAGCTGGCCGGTGAGTTCGTCGTGCCCGAGCAGGAGCTTGAAGAATTGCTCAAGGTGGAGCCCGGCGACACCTTTTCCCGCAGTCAGGTCGTCAAGTCAGTCGATGACATCAGTCGGCGCCTCGGCGATGAGGGCTATGCCTTCGCCAACGTCAATCCCATCCCGGAGGTCAATGAGGCCCGTAAGGAGGTCAGCCTCACCTTTTTCGTCGACCCGGGGCAGCGGATCTACGTACGCAGGATCAACATCCTGGGCAATGCCAATACCTCTGACGAGGTGTACCGGCGCGAGTTGCGTCAGATCGAGGGCGGGTGGTATTCGCTCTCTGACATCGAACTGTCCCGTCAGCGCGTCCAGAGACTGCCGTACGTGGAATCGGTAGAGATCAATACGGAGCGGGTTCCCGGCGTGGACGATATGGTCGATCTCAACGTCTCTGTCAAAGAGCGGCTAGCCGGTAACTTTGCGATCGGCGCAGGCTACTCGCAGAGTCAGGGTTTCCTATTTAACCTGGCTCTGACGCAGGACAATTTTCTCGGCACGGGCAAGCGCGTGGGCATCCGTTTCGATAATAGCGATTTCAACACGATCTACAGCTTCACCTATACCAACCCGTATTACACCATCGACGGCGTAAGCCGCGGCTTCAGCGTGAATTACACCGAGACCGATGCCGCCGAGGCCAATATCTCCGACTACAGCGCGGAGCAGTTGGGAGCGAACATCACCTATGGCATCCCATTCAGCGAATTCGATACGTTGCGCGCGTCAGGTGGCTACAGAGACGTGAGCATCGGCACTACGATCAATACGCCACCCGAGATCAGGGATTTTCTTGACGATAACGGCGACGAGTACAACATCTTTCAGCTTTCCAGCAGCCTCATTCACGACACCCGCAATCGCACCGTGTTTGCTGACCGGGGCAACCTGCAAAGGCTCAACTTGGAGGCCGCGGTGCCGGGCAGCGATTTGGAATACTACCGGACGGATTACAGCAATCTGCAGTACATCCCTTTAACCTCGGGTCTGACCCTATCGCTCAACGGAGAGGTCGCCTATGGCGGCGGCTATGGTAACACGACCGATCTACCATTCTTTGAGAAATACTACGGCGGCGGTTTCGGCACGGTGCGCGGCTATGAGGCCAATAGCTTGGGGCCCAAGGACTCCTTCGGCGAACCCCTAGGCGGGAATTTTCGCG
>JAPSGG010000073.1 GCA_031177845.1 Chromatiales bacterium | reverse complement strand
TTGCCTGCATACCGTTGCCAGTCATCATCGCGATCCCACGGCTCGCGATCGGTTACGTCGTAAATCCGACCTTTATATGCGATCAGAACCGGCAGCCCGTCGGTGGCGCCATCATAGCGAGAAAGTTCATACCGGTTCATCAGGAGGCCGTATTCAACGGATGAAACTACTGCGGTTTCGGCCAAGATCGCTGGCATTTTCTTCACCGGTACCGACATCAGTGACGCAGAATTGGCTCTCATCACGGAATCCACGTTGCAGATATTCCACAGCCTGGAACTATACCGCCACAAGGCGTTAACTTGAAATGATTATTTTCTATCGCGCTGATTGCTTCTATCAATTCACTGCCGCGATCCAAGAATTACCTGCTTTGCCCAGGTCCAGCCTGGCCTGGGTTCGAAGTTCTGATCCAGGTTTCCTTCGCATCGATCCATCGTTTGACCTCCGCATTGATGGCATCCGGTGATTTACCGCGGCTATCGATGGCAGGGCCGATACTGATCATGATTGTCCCTGGATACTTGACGAGCTGGCGGCGCGGCCAGAAGTCGCCCGAATTATGCGTGACCGGCACCACCGGTGCGCCGGTGGCGCTAGCCAGAAGCGCGCCACCCAGTTTGTAACGTTTATGCTCGCCAGGCAGTACACGCGTTCCTTCCGGAAAGACCAGGACCCAGCGCCCACGGGCGAGCCGCGCGCGGCCTTGTTCGATCAACTGCTCTGAAGCCTTCTTACCTGCGTTGCGATTGATGGCGATCGGCTCGATTGTTGCCAAGCCCCAGCCAAAGAACGGAATCCATAGCAATTCGCGCTTGACTACCCAGGCGAGGGGCGGAAAAAACTTTTTGAGCGCCAGCGTCTCCCAGGTCGATCGATGACTGGCCATGACGACGCTCGGGCGGCCGGGGAGGTTCTCCAGCCCCTCCACGCGGTAATCTAGTCCGCAGATGCGCGCGCACAACCAGACGTTCAGGTCGCCCCAGGTCGTTATCAATCGATAACGCTGCCGAAACGGCAACAGAAAGGCCAACAAGCCTGCCGCGGCGTAGACCACCACCGACGCTGCGAAAAGCAGTAAGAAAAGGCAGGAGCGCGCGTAGAGAACGATCTTCGCTGAAGATGTGTGCGCCATCGGTCTAGCAGTCTTCTCCTGCTAGATAGCTGGCCACCGCAGCGAGGTCGTTAAAGACGGGAACGCCCATCGGCAGTTGCCCTGACTTCAAAGCCTCCTCGCCCTTGCCGGTACGCACCAGCACGGGTTTGGCGCCGGCCGCCAGCGCCGCCTGAATGTCGCGCAGCGAGTCGCCCACCGCGGGCACCCCTGCGAGACTTACGTTCAGGCGCTCGGCGATTTGCTGGAACAATCCGGGCTTGGGTTTGCGACAGGCACAATTTGCCTCCGGCCCGTGCGGACAGAAGAAGATCGCTTCTATGCGCCCACCGAGCGGAGCCAGCAGTGCGTTCATCTTGCGGTGCATGGCGTCTAGCGCATTAAGATCATATAGACCGCGTGCGATGCCCGATTGATTGCTGGCCACGACGACTCGGTAACCTGCCCGATTGAGCTGGGCGATGGCTTCCAGGCTACCGGTCATAGGGCGCCATTCGTCAGGGGATTTGATGTAGTTTGGACTGTCGTGATTGATCACGCCGTCGCGGTCCAGGATGATGAGCTTCATACCGAGTTTCTTGCTCTGGCTCGATCCATCCGGCTCTACCGGCCGAGTTTATCGCAGTCTTTCCTCACATCTTTAGCGCAGCCAGCCCGGAATCCTATCTGGGGTTTGCCTCGGCTCACGCCGAACGACCAGCTTCACTGCAAGCGCGAAAGATCGGCTGCGCGCAGAAAGAGGCTGCTCAAACGATTGAGCAGTGCGATGCGATTGTCCTTGAGCTTCTCATCCTCGGCCATCACCAGCACCTCGTCGAAAAAGCGATCGACCGGTTGGCGCAAGGCCGCAAGTTTGGCGAGCGCGGGTTGATATCGGCCTTCCTCGAACAGAGGCTCGACTTCTCGACTGAGCGTTTCCACGTGTCGGTATAACTCCCGCTCGGGGGCATCCCGTAGCAGCCGCTCGTCGATCTGTATCGGCCCAAGTGCGCCGGCTTGCTTGAGGATATTGGCGATGCGTTTGTTGGCGCTCGCCAGACTATCGGCCTCGGGCAGTTGTCGAAAGGCTTGCACCGCGCGCACCCGACGGTCGAAATCCAACGGGCGCGTAGGCCGGCGCGCCATGACGGCATTGATAACATCGGGCGCGATGCCACGATCGGAATAGTAAGTTCTTAGACGCTCCATGATGTAGTCAAATACCTCTGGCACGACCGCCGTGGCATCGATTTTTCCCGCTAGGCCGGTGGCCGCATGACTTAACATCGCCTCCAAATCGAGAGGCAATTCGCGCTCGATGATAATGCGCAGCACGCCTACTGCCGCGCGGCGCAGTCCGAATGGATCCTTCTCACCGGTTGGCCGGTGCCCGATCGCAAAGATCCCAACCAGAGTGTCGATCCGCTCCGCCAGCGCGAGCGCCTGCCCGACGCCGGTGCGCGGCAGCCCGTCGCCGGCATGTCGCGGCATGTATTGTTCGTCCAGCGCGACCGCGACTGCCTCCGGCTCACCATCGCCGGCGGCGTAATACCGGCCCATGACGCCTTGAAGGTTTGGGAACTCGAATACCAAATCGGTGACCAGATCGCACTTGGACAGCGCCGCGGCGCGGCGCGCGTGCGCCACATCGGCAGAAATTTCGCTGGCCACGAAGGCCGCAAGCTGCTCGACCCGCTCGGTCTTGTCGAACAGGCTGCCGAGCCGCTCCTGAAAGACCATCGCCTTCAATGCATCCCGACGGCTTGCAAGGCGTGTCTTACGGTCCTGCTGCCAGAAAAACGCGGCATCGATAAACCGCGGCCGGATGACGCGCTCATTGCCGGCACGCACTGCATCCGGCTGCGCGCTCTGGATGTTGCTAATGGCGATGAAGTGCGGCAAGAGACATCCTTCGCGCGACACAATGGGGAAATACCGCTGGTTACCCTGCATGGTCGTGGTCAGGACTTCAGGCGGTATATCGAGAAACGTCGCGTCGAAGTTGCCTGCCAGCGCCTGCGGCCATTCCACGAGCGCCGTTACTTCATCAAGCAAGGCCTCATCGATGCGCGCCTCGCCCCCCAGGGCCACTGCCGCGTGTTGCACCTGCTGCCGGATGCGGTTGCGCCGCGCCGCGAAATCCGCTACGACTTTGCCCTCGCTTTCGAGCAGTGCCCCGTATTCCCCCGGTGCGGCGATAGTCAGAGCCTGCGGGTGGTGGAACCGATGCCCGCGCGTCTCACGTCCCGTTCTGATTCCTAGTATTTCGGTATCAATGACTTCGTGACCGAACAGCAGCACGACCCAATGCACTGGGCGCACGAATTCTGTCTCTCCCGCGCCCCAGCGCATGCGTTTAGGAATGGGAAGCCTGGCTAACGCATTATTGACCATTGCGGGTAGCAGCCGCCGCGTGTCTTCTCCTGGTCGGGTGAGACGGTAATAAAGCCAGGTGCCCTTGTCGGTCTCGACGGTCTGCAGCGACTCCACACCTACCCCACAGGACCTGGCAAAGCCCTGTGCCGCCGCACTCGGATTGCCCATATCGTCAAATGCCGAGGCTACCGGCGGCCCCTTGCGTTCGATGACCTGGTCTGGTTGCCGTTCCGCAAGATCTGCGATCAGCACTGCCAGTCGCCGTGGCGTGGCGAATCGCTGAACGACGCCGTAGCTAAGGCCGGCGCCCGCCAATTCGCCGCTCAGCATCTCGGCAAATACATTGGATAGCTCCGGGAGCGCGCGCGGTGGCAACTCCTCAGTGCCGATCTCGACGAGTAAATCTCTTCGCTCAGGCATCCGCGGTTTGCGTCATTGCTGACAGCAGCGGAAATCCCAACGCCTCGCGCGCTTGGTAATAGACTGATGCTACCGCGCGCGCCAGCGTCCTCACCCGCAGGATGTAGCGCTGGCGTTCAGGCACCGAGAGAGCGTGGCGCGCATCCAGCAGGTTAAAGGTGTGTGAGGCTTTGAGCGTCTGCT
Source organism: Chromatiales bacterium (assembly GCA_031177845.1). Lineage (GTDB taxonomy): Bacteria > Pseudomonadota > Gammaproteobacteria > JACCYU01 > JACCYU01 > JAPSGG01. Next base: position 2,918 of record JAPSGG010000073.1, on the reverse strand, counting down.
CGTAAGCGGGTAACGGCAGGCCAGCCTCGATCAGGCGCCGGCTTTCGCGCTCGCAGGTATCAAACCAGGCAAACAAGGCCGTGGTATCTGCTTGTTCGAAGTTGTACGCCGATTGTTCCACCTCGTTCTGATGAAAGACATCACCGTAGGTCACAGCCCCTTGTGGGCCTTCGGTCCATACCAGGTCGAAGACGCTTCCCACATCCTGCAGGTACATGGCGATGCGTTCCAGACCATAGGTGATCTCACCACTGACCGGCCGGCAGTCCAATCCGCCGACCTGCTGAAAATAGGTAAACTGGGTGACCTCCATGCCGTTGAGCCATACCTCCCAACCCAGACCCCAGGCGCCGAGCGTCGGAGACTCCCAATCGTCTTCTACAAAGCGGATATCGTGCACCAGCGGGTCAAATCCAAGCGCGCAGAGCGAATTCAGATAAAGGTTCTGAATCTCGAGCGGCGAAGGCTTCAGGATGACCTGGAATTGATAGTAATGCTGCAACCGATTGGGGTTATCGCCGTAGCGTCCGTCGGTAGGACGTCTTGAAGGCTGCACGTACGCAGCGCGCCATGGCTCTGGTCCAATCGCGCGCAAAAACGTGGCCGGATGAAAGGTGCCAGCACCCACCTCCATGTCATAGGGCTGTAACACCACGCAGCCTTGCTGGGCCCAGTAGTGCTGTAACGCCAGGATCAGGTTCTGGAAGGTACTGGGGCTGCTAAATTCTTGCCGCGTCACGCGCTGATAACCGCAGAATGAACACGCAAGTATAACGGCGCGACCGGCCTACGACCACCCGATCTGACCGCGGCCCGACGTTGCCCTAACGTCACTGATGATGGAGGGATTGATGCGGGCTAAAGCATGCGATCCGCGTCTTCTCGCTGCGAAAAAGGATCATCTTCCCTGTCGCAGTGCCCATCCCTGCCGGCCGACTTACCTGTCAACAGTTCCCTCTTGAGAGCCGGATTTGTTGCAGGACGCTAAAAAGGCCCATTCGGCGCTATGCAGTTCCGCTGTGCTGGCGGCTCGGGGGCCATCATCCATGGAGGCCGTTGGCTGCCCTTGGGCAGCCAACCCATGCAAAGCCCGTTCAGCGGGAATGACGCCAAGGCCTTCTGTGGATCCGCCTCACCCGTGGCGCGCCTGCTTGGCGCGACGGCACTGCAGCGGGCCGTCTGCATCCGCTGCATCTGGGCCCATTTTCCGCTCATCTCGCCAGGGCGCATGTTCGCGGATCGCTTCATCCTTCAAGCGCTCTAGCATTTGTGAAATGCTGCGGCGCAGCCGTGGACGGAGCCGACCGTCTTCAACGGCTGGCCCGCAGCCGCATAGAGATAAGTGACGTCCCTGTCGATACGCTCCCTGCGTCGCCGGCATCCCAGCCGGCTAACTTGGTTTCGAATTTCGCGCATTCCCGCGCGCTGCCAACTCGGCGTATCACGCGGCCAGGCATTACGCCCTGTGCATCGCTGATTGACTGTCGTCGCCTGCAGGAGAGTCCAACTCTTCCCTATTCGCGATAAGCTCTTGGTTCGCTCTGTACTTGCGCAAGGGGCCTTCGGATATCCAGATGGAAGCCCCTAGCGCGGCGACTACCCAAATGAGGTACATAGCAACGAACAATTCCATATTGGTATCCATACTCGCCATCCTTGTAGGGGGTCCAACCGTCCGGAGTACATCCCCGAGGGGCTTTGATTGGTCCTTCGATACTCGGGCGCTCTCGCGTAGAGCAAACGCAAGCTCTATGCCAGTGGACAGATCAACTGGGAATCGCCTGAGTGAGTTCATTAAAAACATATGGTTAGTGATTACCCGCCAGCTTTTACCCTTATCTCAAGTCGCGATGACCCATGCGGTTTAGCGCGGCGGCATGAGCATAAATGGGCATAACCTGACAAATATGGGCAACCCTTCAAAGCCATGGCATTCTAATAGCGAGAGACTGTTGACAGCATCCGTGCCGGTACGACCGAATCGTTGCGGCGCCGTTTCGAGCCAAAGCACCGGGTGATGACCTTAGGTCACAGGAAGGTGTAAAGAAGACACGTACGCCGCAAGACGCTGGAGGCGCCGTCAACGACCATGACACGCATCGGTCGGCACAGAAAATGCTGAATAGATTCGCGGGCATACGAGCGGAGCAGCATTATGAGCGGACTCATTCTCGAACCCACCGCCACCGCGCAGTGGCAACGTCTAGTGCAGGACGCCTCAAGCAACGCATCCCGCACGTTGGATGAGGAGCTGGAGAGCTACTTGGTTTTTCTGCTGGCGCGCTATTGCGAACAGACGGACGCGCTCGAGCGCGTGATGGCGCTCGAATATCTACACAGCCTGGCGGCCGTGGGACGCATTCGTCATGACCGCCTGCGCGATGTCGGCGACCATTGCCTGCTATTCGCGGGGCTATTCCCGCACATTGCCCGCAAGCGGCGGGTGCGCATCAGCTACTTCGTCCAGATGGGCCGTGGCGCTTACCAGCAACTGGCGGAGGCCCTCAATCAGTCCAATGCACGACTGTACGGCGACCTGTCGTCCGCGTTCGTAATGTTAATGGATGTGCTGCAGAGCATGCGCGAGCTGCAGGACGCGGCGGGCCTGTCGCCTATGGAAGCCATCGATCTGTGGCAGGAGACGGGTAGCGAGCGCGCCCTGATGAGCTTGCGCCGCCACACCGCTGCGCAGCCAGTCATCATTCCGACCAGCGGCCGACGTCAATAATTTCCTCAGCGCTATTCACAGCACTGCCAGGGCCTTCGTCAGTCGCCAGCTGACGTCTGGTAAGCCCATGTCACGGCCTGAAAAACCTGCGAGCATCGCAGCGCATTTGCGGTTATTATCTGGTCTCTAACCAGCGCAAGTTCAGAGTCCATTGGACCGCGCTGCTGGCCGCATTAAATTAGTGCGTGGC
>JAPSGG010000340.1 GCA_031177845.1 Chromatiales bacterium | reverse complement strand
CCTCGACGCCCGTGATCGCCCCTGCCCGACTCGCGACACACACGCATGCGATGAATAGCAGTCGTCGCAGAAACATTCAGCCCGGCTTGTGAAGAAAGGCCCTGGTAACGTCGACGAGGCCCTGAGATCAGGGGTTTGTTGCGACACCGTGCGCAAGGCTGACCGGTCGTCCGTGTCCGCGGGATTTCTTCGTTGCGCGGATGCTTGTGGCTTTAGCCAGAAAAGATAGTAGCATACGGCGCTTGAGCGTTCATGGCGCAGCACTGCGCGTCCCGGCATGAAGCGCTGGCACATCACAACGCCAAGAAAAAAGGTATGGGGCACGAAGACAAAGCGGCATCCAATCTTTTCCACTTCCGATACCTTGGTCGGGGCTTTTGCGGTCTCGCATTGGTCTCCTGGTAGACGTGCTCAGAGCCTTTAGCTGTGTGGCGTGACAAACTGGTCCTCGGTTGGCGCGAGTGGGTGGGTCTGCCGGAGCTCGGGATCGTGCGCATCAAGGCCAAAGTGGACACGGGCGCGCGCACATCGACCTTGCACGCCTTCTACGTGCAGCGATTCGTCGACGCGGGCGTGAGGCGTGTGCGGTTCGGCGTGCATCCCCATCAAAATCGCACGGACATCGAACGGCACTGCATCGCGGACGTGCTGGACGAACGCGAGGTCACGGATTCCGGCGGACATCGCGAATTGCGCGTATTTATCCATACGCGGGTCATCATCGGCGGACGGCGCTTCCCCATACAAGTCACGCTTACCGACCGTGATACGATGCGCTTTCGCATGTTGTTGGGCCGCACCGCCTTGCGTGGCCGCTTCCTGGTTGATCCCAAGCGCTCGTTCGCGGCGGGTGAGCCTTCGGGACCGGCTGCTCATTCGGTATAAGGAATTCATGTAATGAGAATCGTCATCCTGTCGCGCAATCGAAGGCTCTATTCCACGCAGCGGCTGGCTGAAGCGTGCGAACAGCGCGGGCATGAGGTGCGGGTTGTTGACACGACCAAGTGCTATATGGATATCGCCTCCCACCGGCCGAGCGTGCATTACCGAGGCGACAAGCTGGAAGGCGTGGACGCAGTGATTCCGCGCATCGGCGCCTCGATCACCTTTTATGGCGCTGCCATATTGCGGCAGTTCGAGGTCATGGGCGCCTATCCGTTGAACGAGTCGGTGGCGATCACGCGTTCGCGAGACAAGCTGCGCTCGCTGCAGATCCTTGCCCGCGCCGGGATCGGCCTGCCTTTGACCGGCTTTGCGCATTCGGTAGACGATACCCAGGCTTTGATCAAGCTCGTGGGCGGTGCGCCGCTGGTGGTCAAGTTGCTCGAAGGCACGCAGGGCAAGGGGGTAGTGCTGGCGGAAACCCATCAGGCCGCGGAGAGCCTCATCGATGCATTTCGCGAGTTGCACGCAAATTTTCTGGTGCAGGAATTCATCAAGGAGGCCGGTGGCACGGATATCCGCTGTCTGGTGATCGGGGATAAGGTCGTGGCCTCCATGCAGCGGCAAGCCAGGGAGGGCGAGTTTCGCTCCAATCTGCATCGGGGCGGCACGGCCAAACTCGTCAAGCTTACACCTGAAGAGCGCTCCACCGCGGTGCGCGCGGCCAGGAAGATGGGCCTCAACGTGGCGGGCGTGGATCTACTGCGGTCGAATCACGGACCGGTCGTTATGGAGGTGAATTCATCGCCCGGGCTCGAGGGGATTGAAAAGGCCACGGGCAAGGACGTGGCCGGCCAGATCATCGCCTTCATTGAAAAGGAGGCGCGACCACACCGCACCAAGACTCGGGGCAAAGGTTGATAGCGATGGCCGAGCCGCTCGTGATCCAGCGTCACACGATAATGCCTGGCAGCCGAGTGACCCTCGAGCTGCCACTCGCGCAGCTCTATACCCACACGCCCCTGACGCTGCCGGTGCATGTGATGTGTGGCCGCAAGGGCGGGCCGAGATTATTCGTCAGCGCCGCGATCCACGGCGACGAGTTGAATGGTGTGGAGATCATCCGGCGTCTGTTGCGCCAGGCAAGTCTTAAGCGGCTGCGCGGCACACTGCTGGCTATTCCGATCGTCAACGTCTACGGCGTCATCCAGCATTCGCGCTATCTGCCGGACCGGCGCGACTTGAACCGCGCCTTTCCCGGTCTGGAGGGCGGATCACTGGCAGCGCGTCTGGCGCACCTGTTCATGTCCGAGATCGTCGAGAAGTGCACGCACGGCATCGACCTGCACACGGGCGCCATCCACCGCAGCAATCTGCCGCAGATCAGAGCCAACATGGGCGACGCGGCCACGGCGCGCCTGGCGCGCGCGTTCGGCGTACCCGTTGTCATCAACTCCGACACGCGTGACGGGTCGCTGCGGGAGGCGGCCGCAGAGCATGGCGTGCACATGCTGGTTTACGAGGCGGGTGAAGCCCTGCGTTTCGATGAGCTGAGCATTCGTGCGGGCGTGCACGGAATCATGAATGTTATGCGAGAACTCGGAATGCTGCCGCGCCGGCGACAGCCCCGCCCGGGAGAACCCTTCGTGGCGCGCGCGAGCGCATGGGTGCGCGCACCCTTGAGCGGCATCTTGCGCGCCATCGTGCCACTGGGTGCGCGCATCAAGCGCAACGACGTGATGGGATTCATCGCGGACCCGTTCGGCGAAACTGAGGTCGAGGTCAAGGCGCCGGCGAGCGGCATCGTTATAGGACGCACCAATATCCCGTTGGTGCACGAGGGTGAGGCCCTGTTTCACGTGGCCCGCTTCGAGGACGTTAAGGGCGTCGCGCAACAGGTTGAATCGTTCCAAGCCGAACAGGTAGAAGCGCCCTATGTGGCCGAGCATCCGCCCATCGTGTGATGGATGCCGTTCGTCGGCGCGGCCTGCGCCGTCCATGC
>JAPSGG010000072.1 GCA_031177845.1 Chromatiales bacterium | reverse complement strand
GGGGGTGTCGCGAACTCGCTAGAACGGCAACCGGCGTTCTCATCGTATACAATCGCGGTTTTTGAGTCTCGGAGGCCTATTTTGCAGCAATACAGAGGCACGACGATTCTATCGGTGCGGCGCGGTGGCAAGGTGGCGCTGGGCGGCGATGGACAGGTGACGCTGGGCGAGACCGTGTTGAAGAAGAACGCTTGCAAGGTGCGCCGTCTGTATCAGGATAAGGTCATCGCGGGGTTCGCTGGAGGCACCGCCGATGCATTCACCTTGTTCGAGCGCTTTGAAGGCAAGCTGGAAAAGCACAGCGGCCAGCTCACGCGCGCTGCAGTAGAGCTGGCTAAGGACTGGCGCACGGACCGCATGCTGCGGCGTCTGGAGGCGTTGCTGGCGGTCGCCGACCGCGAGACCTCGCTGGTCATCTCTGGCAATGGCGACGTGATCGAGCCGGAGCAGAGCCTGATTGCGATCGGCTCGGGCGGCCCCTACGCGCAGGCTGCGGCGCGCGCGCTGCTGGAGAACACGGAGCTTCCCGCGCGCGAGATCGTGGACAAGGCCTTGAATATCGCCGGCGACATCTGCATCTATACAAATCGATACATCTCTATTGAAGAGCTGTAGCCCTTGAATCTTCTCGGAGACCTCTGTGTCTCTATGGCTTAAGACTCGGTCTTAGTTCCCATGTCCGAAATGACCCCCCGTGAGATAGTCCAAGAGTTGGACAAACACATCATCGGCCAGTCGGATGCCAAGCGCGCGGTCGCGATCGCGCTGCGCAACCGCTGGCGGCGCCTGCAGCTGCCAGAGGATCTGCGCCGCGAGGTCACGCCCAAGAACATCCTAATGATCGGCCCTACCGGCGTGGGCAAGACCGAGATCGCGCGTCGCCTGGCGCGCTTGGCCAATGCGCCGTTCATCAAGGTGGAGGCCACCAAGTTCACGGAGGTGGGCTACGTAGGGCGCGATGTCGAGTCGATCATCCGCGACTTGGTGGATGCATCCATAAAACTGACGCGCGAAGAGGAGGTCGCCAAGGTGCGTTTTCGCGCGATGGAGGCCGCCGAAGAGCGCATCCTCGATATTCTGTTGCCGCAGGCGAGCAGGACCGGCTTCAATGCAGAGCCGGCCGAGGAGCGCGAGTCCGCAACGCGCCAAAAATTTCGCAAGCGCTTGCGCGAAGGCGAGTTGGATGACAAGGAGATAGAGGTCGAGCTGCAAACCTCGCCCATGGGCGTGGAGATCATGACGCCGCCTGGCATGGAAGAGATGGCCAGCCAACTGCAGAGCATGTTTCAGAATCTGGCCGGTTCCCGGACGAAAAAGCGCAGGCTGCGGATCAAGGATGCGTTCAAGCTGCTGACCGACGAGGAGGCGCACAAGATGATCAATGAGGAGGATCTCAAGAGTCGTGCGCTGCAAAACGTTGAACAGAATGGCATCGTGTTTATCGACGAGATCGACAAGGTCGCGCGGCGCGGGGAGTTCAGCGGCGCGGACGTGTCGCGCGAGGGCGTGCAGCGCGATCTGCTGCCATTGGTAGAGGGTTGCACTGTGAGCACTAAGCACGGCATGGTGCGCACCGATCACATTCTATTCATCGCCTCGGGCGCCTTCCATCTGTCCAAGCCGTCCGATCTAGTGCCAGAGCTGCAAGGTCGGCTGCCGATCCGCGTGGAGCTGGATGCGCTGTCCGCGCAGGATTTCGTGCGCATCCTCACCGAGCCGGACGCTTCACTCACGGAACAGTACACCGCCCTGCTCAAGACCGAGGGGCTGGATATCACGTTTACGAAGGACGGCGTCGAGCGCATCGCCCAGGTCGCGTACGACGTCAACGAACGCACCGAGAATATCGGCGCGCGCCGGCTGCATACCGTCATGGAGCGCTTGCTGGATAGCGTCTCCTTCGGCGCGCCCGACCATAATAGCGAGTCCGTGACCATCGATGCCGCCTACGTGGACGAGCACCTAGGAGACCTGCTGCGGAATGACGACCTGAGCCGCTATATCCTTTAGCCGATGCGGTCATGCTCAAACCTAGACCTACCGAGATCCAGTTGCATCAGAGGTCACGCGTTCTGGAGATTGCCTTCGATGATGGCGTATGCTTCAAGCTCCCGTGCGAATATTTGCGGGTCTTTTCTCCATCGGCGGAGGTACACGGTCACGGGCCAGGCCAACAGGTCCTCCAAGTCGGCAAGGAACAGGTGGGCATCACTGCCATCGAGCCGATCGGTAATTACGCCATCAGGCTCATGTTCGACGATGGCCATGACACCGGAATCTACAGCTGGGATTACCTTTATGAGTTGGGGAAAGCGCAGCACGAAAACTGGCGGGCGTATCTAGAGAGACTTAAGACGGTAGGATATGTACGAAGGGAAAGGGGCATAGGGGGTCGAGATTAGAAAAGGCCGAAAGACAATCTTACACTACTCCCCCTATGCCCCACTTCCTGGTCCATCCATGAGAACCACCCACTTCGGCTTCGAACAAATCCCGGCCAGGGATAAGGCAAGGCGCGTGGCCGGTGTATTTAACTCGGTCGCGCCAAAGTACGATGTCATGAACGACCTGATGTCATTCGGCGTCCACCGCTTGTGGAAGCAATACGCTCTGCTGCTCACGGGCGCACGCAAGGGCCAGCGGGTGCTGGATGTCGCAGCGGGCACCGGCGATCTGGCGGCGCGTCTGGCGCAGCACGTGGGGCCAACCGGCGAAGTTTGGCTCTGCGATATCAACGGATGCATGCTCGGTCAGGGACGAGATCGCCTCACCGATCGCGGCATCATCGGCAACGTGCGCTACGTGCAGGCGGACGCCGAGAACCTACCGTTTCCGGATGATTATTTCGATCGCGTTACCATCGCCTTCGGACTGCGCAACGTGACGGACCAGCTTGGTGCGCTGGCCTCCATGCACCGTGTGCTGAAGCCGGGTGGACTGCTGGTGGTGCTGGAGTTCTCCAAACCACGACCCTGGCTCAAACCCCTTTACGATCTGTATTCTTTCAAGGTACTGCCTTTGATGGGCCGACTGGTGGCAGGAGATGCGGACAGTTACCGCTATTTGGCAGAAAGCATACGCATGCATCCGGATCAGGCGGCACTCAGGGAGATGATGCAGCGCGCGGGCTTCGAGCGCTGTGACTATTATGGTTTGAGCGCGGATATTTGCGCCTTGCACCGCGGATACAAACTTTAGCTGGTGGGCTCTGCCGACGGTAAACCGCGTAGCTCGGCAGATGAAGCGCCCTCTCCGTTAAGAGAGAGGGTTTTTGCAATTCGCGTCGGCAGCTTAAGGTCAGCCTACGGCAGCTATCCCTAGTAAGATCGTGAATCTCGAAAATCTGATTGCGCCTATAGTCGAGACCGCGCTGAACACTTACCTGAGCCTCGATCCTGATGTGGCCAGGCGTCTCAGAACAATCTCGGGCAGGCTCATCGCGCTTGAGATCAAGGGAGTGAACGCCGTGCTGCTGGTGCGGCCGCTCGAGGACAAGATACGAGTCAGCCTGCATACGGGCGTCGAGCCCGATGTGGTGATCAGCGGCTCGCCATTGGCGCTGGCGCGACTCGGATTCTCAAAGAAAGCAACAGATGGATCATTAGGCGAGGACATCCAGATCCGCGGCGATGCAGAGCTCGGGCGCATCTTCCGCGAGGTGCTAGCGGGGGTGGAGATCGATTGGGAGGAAATGCTTGCAATGCGCGTCGGTGACATCCCCGCCCATCAGGCGGGCAACTGGGTCCGGAGCCTAACCGCTGGGTTTATCAATATCCTCGACAAGCTGCGCATGGATGTCTCCGAATATCTCCAAGAGGAATCGCGCATCGTACCCACGCGGCTCGAGATCGAGCAATTCATGGATGAGGTCGATGGATTGCGCGCCGAGGTCGACCGGCTGGAGGCGCGCATAGAACGCCTCGGAGGGATCGCGCCCGAAACGACGCTGAACCGGCCAAAAGGCGGCTAATCGGCTGCGCGATGCTGGGGCCTGGCCAGATCCTGCGCATGCTGCACATCAACATCGTGCTGTTGCGCTATGGGCTGGACGAGCTGGTGTTCTCCATTCGCGTGTTCAGGCCGTTTCGGTTCCTGCTTTGGCTGCTACCCTGGCGCTGGTTCTGGCATGCGGAGGCCGCGCGCGGGGTGCGGGTGCGCAAGGCGCTGGAAGACCTAGGGCCGATCTTCATCAAGTTCGGTCAGATGCTTTCGACCCGCCGCGACCTGCTCCCGGATGATATCGCCGACGAGCTTGCCAAGCTCCAGGACCGAGTGCCGCCATTTCCCGGCGAGACCGCGCGCGCGGTCATCGAAAAGGCGTACGGTCTGCCCCTGAGCACCTACTTCGCATCTTTCAATGAGACCCCACTGGCCTCGGCTTCTATCGCCCAGGTGCACGTTGCCGCGCTCCACGACGGCGCCGACGTGGTGGTCAAGGTCTTGCGGCCTGGTATCGAGCGCACCATCCGACGCGATCTTAGCCTACTGTATTGGTTCGCCGGTCTCGCCGAGCATTACTGGTCAGAGGGACGGCGTCTGCACCCCTGCGCGATCGTCGCCGAGTACGACAAGACTATCATCGACGAATTGGACCTCATGCGCGAGGCCGCCAACGCCAATCAGTTGCGGCGCAACTTCGAGGATTCGCCACTTCTCTATGTGCCGCAGGTCTACTGGCCCTACACGCGTCGCGAGGTCATGGTGATGGAGCTAATTCGCGGCATTCCCATCAGCGACCTGGTGCAACTGCGCGCGCATAAGGTCGACTTCAAGAAGCTGTCTGCGCGCGGGGTGGAGATCTTCTTCACGCAGGTGTTTCGACACAATTTCTTTCACGCCGATATGCATCCGGGCAATATCTTCGTGTCCTTCGACAATCCGCAGGAGCCGCAGTACATGGCGGTGGATTTCGGCATCGTCGGCACCTTGTCGCCCTCCGATCAGCATTACCTCGCGGCCAATTTCTGGGCCTTCTTTCATCGCGACTACCGGCGCGTGGCGGAACTGCACATCGAGTCCGGTTGGGTGCCCGGAGGCACGCGCGTTAACGAATTCGAGTCGGCCATCCGCACTGTGTGCGAGCCGATCTTCCAGCGACCCTTGAACGAAATCTCCTTTGGACACCTGCTGCTGCGTCTGTTTCAGACCGCGCGTCGGTTCAATATGGAGGTGCAACCGCAGCTGGTCCTGCTGCAGAAGACCTTGCTCAGCATCGAGGGTCTGGGCCGGCAGCTGGACCCGCAATTGGATCTGTGGCAAACGGCCAAGCCCTTCTTGGACCGCTGGATGAGCGAGCAGATCGGCGCGCGCGCGCTGTTCGAGGGATTCAAGCGGGCATTACCATCGATCATCGAGAAACTGCCCGAGCTGCCTGATCTCTTATACTCCGTGGTCCAGCAGGCGGAGAGGGGGGAAATGGCGATCGAGTGGCGCAGCCAGCAGCTCAAGGAAATTCGCGATGAGATCCATCTTGCCTACCGGCGTACGGTAGTCGCGATCGTGAGCGTGGCATTGCTGGTCGTGCTGAGTATGTATCTGGCTCAGTGAAGCGGGACTCGGGGCTCGAGATCTCGGAGCTAAATAAATCAAGGAATGGAGAGGGTCTCGAGACGCCAGCCACACACTCCTCCTTTGACGCCAGTAAAGTTCAACGTCGCATACTACCGGAGCCTCGAGGCCAGAAATCCTGGCCCCCTGGCTCCTAGTCCCTGTTAAACTTCGTGCGATGGACATCTCCCCCATTCTCCAACCTCTCAACGAAGCTCAGCGCGCGGCGGTGAGCGCGCCGCCGGCGCCGTCACTGGTGCTGGCTGGCGCCGGCAGCGGCAAGACGCGCGTACTGGTGCACCGTATCGCGTGGCTTTATATGGTCGAAGGCGTGTCGCCGTACAGCGTGCTCGCGGTGACCTTCACCAACAAGGCCGCCGCCGAGATGCGCGGCCGTGTCGAACAACTGTTGGGCGCATCCACGCGTGGCATGTGGGTCGGTACCTTTCACGGTCTTTCGCATCGCCTGTTGCGCGCGCATTGGCGCGAGGCGAGACTTCCACAGACCTTTCAAATCCTCGATTCCGACGACCAGTTCCGGCTGGTGAAGAGGGTGCTCAGGGGCCTAGAACTGGACGAGGCGCGCTGGCCGCCCCGCCAGACGCAGTGGTACATCAACGCGCGCAAGGACGAGGGGCTGCGCCCACAGCATATCGAGGACACCGGCGACCCCATTAGCCGCCAATTGATCCGCATCTATACTGCCTACGAGGGTGTCTGCCAGCGTGCGGGGCTGGTCGACTTCGCTGAATTGTTATTGCGCTCATTGGAACTGCTGCGCGACGACGCTCGGCTCTTGGGCCACTACCGCGAACGCTTCCGTCACATCCTGGTGGACGAATTTCAGGACACCAATGCCATTCAATATGCATGGTTGCGGCTAATGGCCGGCGAGAAGATCCCTATCTTCGCCGTCGGTGACGATGACCAGTCCATCTACGGGTGGAGGGGAGCGCGCATCGAGAACATTCATAGCTTCAGCCGTGACTATAAAGATGCCCAGGTCTTCCGATTGGAGCAGAACTACCGCTCGACCGGCACGATCCTCGCGGCCGCCAATGGTCTCATCGGCCACAACCAGGGGCGCATGGGCAAGCAGCTGTGGACGAGCGGGCACGACGGCGAGCCGATCTACCTCTACGCCGCCTACAACGAGCAGGACGAGGCGCGATTCGTGGTGGATAGAATCAGCGATTGGGCAAGCCAAGGCAACGCGCGCCGCGAGGCCGCAATCCTGTATCGCTCCAACGTGCAGTCACGGGTATTCGAAGAGGTGCTAGTGGCGCGGGGCATTCCGTACCGGGTCTACGGCGGTTTGCGCTTCTTCGAGCGCGCCGAGATCAAGGATGCCCTGGCTTACCTGCGGTTGGCGTCCAACCACAACGACGATGCCTCGTTCGAGCGCATCGTCAACCTGCCCACGCGCGGCATCGGTGAACGCACGGTGGCGGTACTGCGCGATCATGCGCGCGGACAGGGTTTCACCCTCTGGCAGGCGACCAA
>JAPSGG010000339.1 GCA_031177845.1 Chromatiales bacterium | reverse complement strand
GCGTTTTCATTGACGACGATCGGGTCTCGCCCGGCGCGCTCTACGCGCGCCTCAAGAAACTCAACTCGGAACGGCCTGATGCTGCGGTCTACGTCGGCGTGGCGGGGTTTTCCCAGGTCTCGTTGCTGTCGGAAGAACCGGCATCCTGACAAGCGGGCACGATGCGTACCGGGGTCATCATCTCGCTGCTTCTGCACGCGATGGCCCTTGTGCCACTGTTGTTCTTCTTTCAGCCGAAGCTCAATGAACCGCCCGGCCGCCCACCGGCCACGCGCTACATCGCGCAGACGGTTGATATCACGGCGTTGCGCACCGAACGGCCGCCGCTAGCGCCGCAGCCCGAGCCCATACCGCCACCAGAAGCGCCGGAACTGGTTGTCAGTGAGGCTGAGGACGCAGTGGCCGTAGCGCCGGTCGAGCCACAGACCGTCGAGCCTGCCGAGTCCGAAATCCGGCCGGAGCCGCAGGTCGCGAGGGAGCCAGAGCCATTGCCCGAGCCGGAGCCTGTCCCGGAACTAGAATCGCCGCCGAAACCTGAGCCGCCTCCTGAGCCGGAGCCGCCGCCGGAGATCGCGTTGCAGGAACCTGAACCTCTACCGGAGCCTGAGGTGACGGCCGAACCGGAGCCTCTGCCGCCAGCCGAACCACCCCCGGAGCCTCCGCCTGCGCCCGACCCGCTCCCTGAGCCCGATCCGTTACCGGAGCCACCAGTGCTTCCGCCGGAAACACCCGCCGTGGCTCAACCGCAGCCACCTGCCGAGGAGCGCGTGGCGGTCACGCATGAGCCGTCTGCACCGGGAACCGCGACGCCCGCGCCACAGGAAGTCGAGACTGCGGGCACGGGCACCGGCGCGCCGGACGCCGACTACTTAATGCAGATTCGGGCGCTGCTTGAACAGCACAAGCGCTACCCGCCGATGGCGCAACGGCTGCGCATGGAGGGCGAGGTCAGGCTATGGTTTGTGCTCAATCGCCAAGGCGAGGTGGTGGACTACCGCATCGCCAAGGGATCGGGTCACGCCATGCTGGATGAGGAAGTGCAGCGCTTGATCGAGGAGATCGAGGAATTCCCACCCGTGCCGGCGGACTTTGACGCGAACAGGCTGGAACTGGTGGTGCCAGTCAGTTTTCGTCTGGCTGGCTGATGCGAGCATAACGAAGTTTAACCGCAGAGCGCAGAGTATTCGTTCTTGAGGCTGGATGCCCGAGATTATCCCTGCGCCCTACGCATATACTGTGAACGCGATGGTGCTGTCGCCCGCGCTCACCTCCTATAGCCTTCTGCGACCTCTGCGTGTTCTGCGGTAAAAGCGCGGACTGCAGCTTGTATTACCCTAGCAGGGACTGGGCGCGGCTTGCCGTAGTTAAACCTATCGGCGAGAATGCTCGATTTTCACCCGCCGGGGAAGTCCATGCCATCCAGACGAGAACTCGCCAATGCCGTTCGCGCGCTTGCGATGGACGCCGTGCAGAAGGCGAATTCCGGGCATCCGGGCATGCCCATGGGCATGGCCGATATTGCCGAGGTGCTCTGGAACGATTATCTCAAGCATAACCCCGCCGACCCGCAGTGGTGGGACCGCGACCGCTTCGTAGTATCCAACGGTCACGGCTCGATGCTGTTGTATGCCCTGCTGCATCTGGCCGGCTATGATCTGCCGCTCGAGGAGATCAAGCGGTTCCGCCAACTGCACTCGAAGACGCCCGGCCATCCAGAGTACGGCAGCACGCCTGGCGTTGAAACCACCACCGGCCCGTTGGGCCAGGGCTTGGGGAACGCTGTGGGCATGGCCATCGCGGAGGTCCTGCTTTCCGCGCGATTCAATCGACCCGGCCATACCATCATCGACCACTACACCTACGTCTTCATGGGCGATGGTTGTCTGATGGAAGGCATCTCGCACGAAGTCTGCTCGCTGGCGGGGACCTTGGGGCTAGGTAAACTGATCGCCTTCTACGATGACAACGGTGTCTCGATCGACGGCGACGTGCGCGGCTGGTTTACGGACGACACGCCTGCCCGCTTCGAAAGCTATGAATGGCATGTCATCGCCGACATCGATGGGCATGACCCCAAGGCGGTGAAGGCCGCCATCGACCAGGCGCGCGCTGTGCAAGACAGGCCCAGCCTCTTGTGTTGCAAGACCATCATCGGCTGGGGTGCGCCCAATAAGCAGGGCAGGGAGGAATGTCACGGCGCGGCCTTGGGCGAGGATGAGGTCGCGCTGGTGCGCGCCAATATTAATTGGCCGCACGCGCCGTTCGTGGTCCCGGACGAGATCTATTCGGCTTGGGACGCAAGGCACAAGGGCGCGGTCGCGCAGGGCGACTGGAATGAGCGCTTTGCGGCATATAAAAAAGACCATCCCGAACTCGCAGCCGAACTCGAGCGGCGCTTGGCGCGGCGGCTGCCGTCGGAGTGGGCGCGCAAGGCAGCCGCGTTTATCAAATCCGCGCACGACAAGGCGCAGTCCATGCCCACCCGCAAGGCGTCGCAGCAGGCGCTGAACGCTTACGGTCCGCTGCTTCCCGAACTCGTTGGCGGTTCGGCGGATCTGACTGGCTCCAACAACACACTGTGGTCCGGCTCGAAGGCCCTGACCCGCAACGGTCGCAACGGCAATTACATCTATTACGGCGTGCGCGAGTTCGGGATGTCCGCCATCATGAATGGCCTTGCCCTGCACGGCGGGTTCATACCCTATGGCGGCACGTTCCTGACCTTTTCGGACTACGCCCGCAACGCGCTGCGCATGGCCGCGCTGATGAAGATTCAGACGGTGTTCGTCTATACTCACGACTCGCTCGGTCTGGGCGAGGACGGCCCCACGCACCAACCTGTCGAACAGTTGTCTTGCCTGCGCGCGATGCCAGGCATGTCGGTTTGGCGGCCGTCTGATAGCGTG
>JAPSGG010000338.1 GCA_031177845.1 Chromatiales bacterium | reverse complement strand
GGTTGCCGTCCATCAAAGAATGTCCGGACGGCTCATTTGTAGGCCGTGTACCGCCCTTCTGCGAGTTCGCTCCTTGCCCGCGAGGGCAAGGGAATAAATAGGCGCGCGGAGCAGATTTGATGGTCTCTGGTTAATCCTAGAGACTATTTCTAACGAGGCTAACCTCGCAACAGTGATCATACCTGACATTAGTTCGCCGGCGCTTGAGCCGGCGAACTGTGAATGAACTCAGAGTGACAGTCTGAAGCACATTAAATCCGTCGTTTGAGGGGAGACGACCGTTCGCAGATACCTGCGGTTCTTGCGATCGCATGCAATTCCACCCAATGGGCTGTATCTCATCGATTAGATGGAGGGCCACCTGAGCACATGCGGTGTCTATAAAATCAGAGGAAGGTCAAGGTCCCTCGCTGCGAGCGCAGCTTCGCGCCGCGCGTCTAAGACTGCGGGCATCAGGGTGCGCGTCCTTTCAATACATATGCGAGGCAGGCGCTCCAGGGTGCGCACAGCAGGCTGAGAGTTGCAGGATCGCGCCAGACGGGAATCGTTAAGCTTCTTGTATCCAGCAATAGTCTTCGATATCTGTCTGAGGGATCAGGCCTCGCCTGATATCAACGCTCTAGCAGACTCAACTTGTTCGGCTTACCTTCCCATTCCTTGGCGTCCGGCGGCGGGTCCTTCTTGACCGTGATAACCGGCCAATCTTTCGCGAGTTCGGCGTTCAGCTGCAGGAAATGCCGTTGATCGTCGGGTACATCATCTTCAGGAAAGATTGCGTCCACAGGGCATTCAGGCTCGCACAGCGTGCAATCGATGCATTCGTCAGGATCAATGACGAGAAAATTCGGACCCTCGTGAAAACAGTCGACCGGGCAGACCTCGACGCAGTCCGTGTACTTGCACTTGATGCAGTTCTCGGTGATGACAAAGGTCATTAGCAACTCCGCAGTGACACTGCAGTATTGTGTAATAGATGTCGATCTATTGTAACGGCAATGACGCAGACACACACCCAACAGGCGCCCGCCATATCCGCGCAGATTGAGCATTTGCGGATATCGCATTCCACGAGGGTATAGGGCGCGGGATCTACTCAGAAGGAGGGCAGATGGAAAAGGTATTGGTCACCGGTGGCGCGGGCTTCATCGGGTCGCATACGGTGGATGCGCTGCTCGCGAATGGTGTGTCGGTGCGGGTGCTGGACGCTCTTTCTTCGGGCAAGCGCGCCAATTTGCCGAAGACCCACCCCAGGCTCGAGTTCGTCGAGGGCGATATCCGCGATCCGCAGGCGGTCGGCGCCGCGATGGGCGGCGTCAGCCACTGTCTGCATCTGGCGGCGCAGGTTTCGGTTACGCGTTCATTGGATGACCCGCGCGCCTCGGCCGAGCATAATGTGATGGGATTCATCACCGTATTGGAGGCCGCGCGCGCCGCGGGGATCAAGCGCTTCGTATACGCCTCCTCGGCCGCGGTCTACGGCGATCCGGCGGTGCTTCCGCTGACCGAGGACGTCGATCTTAGGCCCCGTTCGCCTTACGGTCTGGAGAAGCTCATCGATGAGCGCTACGCCGACCTATACCAACGCGTGCATGATCTCTCGGCGATGGGCCTGCGCTACTTCAATGTCTTCGGTCCGCGCCAGGATCCCAAATCTCCTTATGCGGGCGTGATCGCCCTCTTCGCCGAGCGGATCGCCTCGAACCGCCCACTGCCGGTATTTGGCGATGGCCGTCAGACTCGCGACTTCATCTACGTGGGCGACGTGGCCCGCGCAAACGTGGCCGCTTTGGAGTCGGAAAGGACGGGCGTTTGCAACGTGGCCACCGGACACAGCATCACGCTGCTCGAATTGATTGACGCGCTTGCGAGGCTGCGCGGCGCCCAGCCGAAGATCGAGTTTCTGCCACCGCGCGACGGCGACATCCGCTGTTCGGCCGCTGATGCTTCACGCCTACACCGGGTGCTCGGTGTACGCGCTCGAATCCGTCTTGATGAGGGTCTCTGGACTTTACTACCGAGCGGCGTTTCTGGCCGACAATGAATGCGCCTCTGGCGTTGACAGTACACGCCGGCAGACCTATGTTTAGCCGGGACGGAAAGCTTTCCGCCACATTCAGGGATCATGCAATGTACAAGCAGAGCAGAAAGCCGGCGGTCATGGCGCTGGTGCTGGTGGTGAGCTTGGCCACGGGCTTTGTGCCGGGGCGCTTGTCTGCCGCGACCGGTATGTATGAACCGCACAGTAGGGAACCGTCGGCCGGCGCGATGGCTGTGGATGTGGTCGCAGTGCGACCCTTAGGGATCGTGGCAACCGTACTGGGCACAGGACTGTTCATCGTGTCGCTGCCTTTCAGTGCCCTGGGCGGCAATGTGGATGAGGCGGCGGAGGCGCTGGTCGTAAAACCGGCCCGATTCACCTTCTTGCGCCCGCTCGGCGAATACGACGCGCACTACTAGAACGGCGATCGGCCAAGGGTGGCCGACCTAAATCTCGATCCTCCCTTTAGGAGACGGAGACTCACGCTCTGTATATCACCGACTGGCGTTCTCACGCCCTTTCGCTCAACGCCTTTAATCGATAGAGCAGATCCAACGCCTCTCTGGGCGTCAGTTCGTTTGGATCGATATTCTCCAGCAGCGCCAATGCCGGATGCTCGGCAGTTTGCTGCAGCGGCAGTCCCAATTGCCGGCTGACCTTTTCGGTGGGCTGCCTCGCCGTATGAGTTTCGAGCCATTGTAGCCGCTGCCGCGCCCGCTCGATCACGGGCTTGGGAACACCCGCAAGCTTTGCTACCTGCAGGCCATAGCTCTGGTTGGCCGGCCCCTCCTTGATCGCGTGCATAAACACGATGCCGTCGGCATGCTCGATGGCTTCGCAATGCACGTTGACAATCTTCTCGCTCAGCT
>JAPSGG010000071.1 GCA_031177845.1 Chromatiales bacterium | reverse complement strand
ATGGCCGCGTGCGGGCGATGTTCGATGATCAGGGCCAGGAAGTGGCCAGCGCGAGCCCTTCCATGCCGGTGGTCGTACTGGGCCTGTCCGGTGCGCCCAACGCCGGCGACGACGTGATCGTCGTGGCCGACGAGCGCAAGGCCCGCGAGGTCGCCGCGCTGCGTCAGAACAGATCCCGCGACAGTAAGCTCGCCAGCCAACAGACAGCCAAGCTGGAAAATATCTTCAGCCAGATGAAGGAAGGCGAGGCCGCGGCGGTCAATATCCTGCTTAAGACGGACGTGCAGGGCAGCGCCGAGGCGCTGCGCGACGCCTTGGAGAAGCTCTCGACCGACGAGGTGCAGGTCAAGATCGTGGTAGCCAGTGTGGGCGGCATCAATGAATCCGATATCAACCTGGCCGTGGCCTCGAAGGCGACGGTGATCGGGTTCAACGTGCGCGCCGACGCGTCGGCCAGACGCGCCGCCGAGGAACAGGGCGTGGATTTGCGCTACTACAGCGTCATCTATGAGGCTATCGATGACGTGAAGAAGGCCATGAGCGGTCTATTGTCGCCCGAGACGCGGGAAGAGATCATCGGACTGGCCCAGGTTAAGGATGTCTTCAAGTCATCTCGTTTCGGCGCCGTGGCTGGCTGCCTGGTCGTGGAAGGCGTGGTGCGTAAGGGCAATCCGATCCGCGTGTTGCGCGAAAATGTGGTCATCTACGAGGGCGAGCTGGAGTCACTGCGGCGTCACAAGGACGATGTTAATGAGGTGCGCATGGGCACCGAGTGCGGCATCGCGGTCAAGCACTACAACGATGTGAAACCCGGTGACCAGATCGAGGTCTACGAGCGCATCGAGGTGGCGCGAAAACTGTAGGGGATGAGGAAAAATAGGTAAAGGGCAGATCGCTAGTCGTCTATTTCAAGCTCCTATTCGCCACTCTGGCCGCTATCTCCTGGCGAAGCCATATGCCAAAAGAATTTCCCCGCACCTTGCGGGTCGGCGAACAGATCCATCGCGAGCTGGCTCAGCTCGTGCATGACACAGTGAAGGATCCGCGCATCGGCATGGTGACGATTGTCGACGTCGAGGTGTCGCGCGATCTCGCCCACGCCAGGGTTTACTTTACCGTGCTAGGCGATCACGAGACGATCCGCACCAGCGAGGCCGGATTGAACCGCGCCGCGGGCTTCCTGCGGGGTGAGTTGGGTCGGCGCTTGAAGATGCGCGGCGTGCCAAAACTGCGATTTGTCTACGACGATACCGAGGAAAAGGGCGCGCGGGTCGACGCGCTGATCGATGAGGCACTGAGCAGCGGAGACTCAAGTCGTCGGCGAGACCATTGACTAAGCGCCACGACTTAGATTGGGCGGGTGCGGGCTGCGGAATTTACACGTGACACATAAAGGCGTCGGCCAGTGGGATGTGAGCGGCATACTGCTGCTGGATAAGCCAGCGGGCATGACCTCCAACCGGGCTCTGCAGGCAGTCAAGCGGCTCTTTAACGCGCGCAAGGCAGGTCACACCGGCAGCCTCGATCCGCTGGCCACGGGCTTGTTGGTGATCTGTCTAGGCGAGGCGACCAAGGTCTCTGGTTACCTGCTGGAGGCCGACAAGCACTATCGCACTACGTGTCGGCTCGGCGTCAAGACCACGACCGCCGACGCCGATGGTGACATCATCGAGTCCCGGCCAGTGGGACCGTATTCGGCAACGAGCATCCAGCGCGTACTGCAAAGCTTTTGCGGGCGCATCGCTCAGATCCCGCCCATGTACTCGGCTGTCAAGCACGAGGGTCAGCGGCTGTACAAGCTCGCTCGTGCCGGAATGGAAGTTGCGCGTGAACCGCGCGAGGTGATAATCCATAAGCTGGAGCTGGTGCAGCGCAGCGAGGATACGTGGGTCCTGGACATAAAATGCTCGAAGGGCACCTACGTACGGACGCTGATCGAGGATATCGGCGAAGCCATGGGTTATGGGGCGCACGTGACCGGACTTCGGCGGCTGGGTGTCGCGCCCTTCGAGGCGCCAGAGATGATCGACCTCGATGGATTAGCAAGATATGCGCGGCAGGGCCCGGAGGCGCTGGCGCGCAGGCTGCTCCCCATCGACTCGGCTTTGGCGGGCTGGCCATCTGTGTGTGTCGATGAGGCATCTGTGTTTTATCTTAAGGCGGGACAGGCAGTGCAGATTCCGGGCGCGCCGACGCAAGGCAAAGCGCGGCTCTATGATCAATACCGAAAGTTCATCGGTCTGGGCCGCGTGCTGGACGATGGCCGGGTGGCGCCAGAGCGGATAATCAGGATTCGATCGTAGAGGTCTACGCCCTAGGGACGGGAAGCCCAGTGGTTTCCGACGACCATTTTATCTCAAGTCCGGACTGCGGTATTTTATGGTGCCAATCGGATCACGCATGCTAAACTCCAGCGCACTGACTAAGTGAGCACGTTTCAGGAGCATCAATGTCACTATCCACGGCAGAAAAAGGTGAGATCGTGAAGCAGTTCGGGCGCTCGAACGCGGACACCGGATCAAGCGAGGTGCAGATCGCGCTGCTTTCCGCCCGCATTGACCAACTCGGCAAGCATTTTGCGCAGCACAAGCACGATCATCATTCGCGTCATGGTCTGCTCAAGATGGTCAACAAGCGCCGTCGGTTGCTGGACTATCTCAAGAATAAAGATCAGCCACGTTATCAAGAGCTTATCAATACCTTGGGCTTGCGCCGCTAGCCTGCAGCGCGCCGCAGCGCGTCTCCGCGGTCTCTTGGACTGGCGACCCCTGTATGGAACGCCGGTGGAGGTCCAATAAGCGCGATCGTTGGATCATGTGCGCGCACATTGACCTCACCTTTGAAGTCATTTGGTTTCGGCCTCCCACCATTCAGAATTACCTTTCACTTGAAGTATAGGACTTGTACGTGAATCCCAGTATCAAGAAACAGTTTCAATACGGAGAGCATACGGTCACTTTGGAGACCGGGGAGATCGCGCGCCAAGCGACCGGTGCCGTCTTGGTTAATATGGCGGATACGGCGGTGGTGGTGACCGCCGTCGCCCTCAAGGATGCGGGCGAGGGACGCGATTTCTTTCCGCTCACCGTCAACTATCAGGAACGCACCTACGCGGCTGGCAAAATACCCGGCGGTTTTTTCAAGCGCGAGGGCCGGCCTACCGAGAAAGAGACGCTGACCTCGCGGCTCATCGACCGACCGCTGCGCCCGCTGTTTCCGAAAGGCTTCACCAATGAGGTGCAGGTCATTGCGACCGTGATGTCGCTGAATAACGAGATCGATCCGGACATCCCCGCCATGCTAGGGGCATCGGCTGCGTTGGCGATCTCGGGCATTCCTTTCAACGGCCCGCTTGGCGCGGCGCGTGTGGGCTACCGCGATGGCCGGTATCTCCTGAACCCAACTTCCACCGATTTGCGCGAGTCCGACCTCGATCTGGTGGTTGCCGGTACCGATAGCGCGGTATTGATGGTGGAATCCGAAGCCGAAGAGTTGCCCGAAGACGTCATGCTGGGCGCAGTCATGTTCGGCCACGAGCAGATGCAGGTCGCAATCCGAGCTATTGGCGATCTGGTAGCGCAGGCCGGTCGACCTGCCTGGGACTGGCAGGTGTCCGTGCCTGATGACGCACTCGAAGGCGCGGTGGCGGAGCGCTGTGAGCCCGAACTGAGCGAGGCCTATCGAATCTCTGACAAACGGGAGCGCCGGCAGCGTGTGGCTGAGATCCAGGACCAGGTCGTGGCGCAACTGACCGCCGGGGATACCCCGGGCCCGGGGCGCGAGTCCGAGAAAGTCAGAGAGGCCTTCAATCGCCTGGAGCGGCGCATTGTACGCGGACGCATCCTCAGCGGCGAACGGCGCATCGATGGTCGTGACACCAAGAGCGTGCGGCCTATCAGTATCCGCACCGGCGTACTGCCGCGCACCCACGGTTCGGTGCTCTTTACCCGCGGCGAGACACAGGCGATCGTGGTGACCACGCTCGGTACAGGGCGAGATGCGCAGGTGGTAGATGCCATTGAGGGGGAGCGCAAAGAGAATTTCATGCTGCACTACAACTTTCCGCCCTACTGCGTAGGCGAGGTAGGCTTCATCGGCTCGCCCAAGCGTCGCGAGGTCGGACATGCACGGCTGGCCAGGCGTGCCCTACAGGCGGTTATGCCTAGCCCGGACGATTTCCCGTACGTGATCCGTGTGGTATCGGAGATTACGGAGAGCAACGGTTCGAGCTCCATGGCCAGCGTATGCGGCGCCAGCCTGGCCCTGATGGATGCAGGCGTGCCAATTCGGATGCCGGTGGCGGGTATCGCCATGGGGCTGATCAAGGAGGGCGACCGGTACGCCGTACTGACCGATATCCTGGGCGACGAAGACCACCTAGGTGACATGGACTTCAAGGTCGCTGGTACGCGCGAGGGCGTCACTGCTTTGCAGATGGACATCAAGATCGATGGCATCACCCGCGAGATCATGGCTAAGGCGCTGTCCCAGGCGCGTGAAGGGCGCATACATATTCTCGATAAGATGAACGAGGTGATTGCCGAGCCCCGTCCCGAGATGTCCGTCTACGCGCCGCGCTTCATCACCATGCGCATCGATCCCGAGAAGATCCGCGACGTTATCGGCAAGGGCGGCGCAACCATCCGCGCCATGACCGAGGAGACCGGCGCCACCATCGATATCGATGACAGCGGCCTGATCAAGATTGCATCAGTCGACAAAGAGGCGGGCGAGGAGGCCCGACGCCGTATCGAACTGATCACTGCAGACGTCGAAGTCGGCCGGACCTATACGGGTAAGGTCGCCAAGATCATGGACTTCGGCGCGTTCGTGACCATCCTTCCCGGTAAGGATGGCTTGGTGCATATCTCGCAGATCTCCAATGAGCGGGTCGCAAGCGTTGCCGACAAGCTGTCGGAGGGTGACCAGGTCAAGGTAAAGGTGCTGGAGGTCGACAAGCAGGGAAGAATAAGGCTTAGCATGAAGGCCGTGGATAGCGGCTGATCGCCGTCAGGATCCGAGCGACTAAAGAGGGGCCGCAAGCCCTTTTTGTTGCCTCCCTCTCACAGTCGACGTCGACACCTGAAACAGCGGCCGCCTGTGCATCCGCTGTCAGCCGCAGGTTCGTATAGATGAATGGGCGTGCACGTTTTCAATGATGTTATCATTCAAGGTGTCGAGACCTGATTGTACATAAACGGCTTGATGTCAACGCAGGATTCCCTTGCGCAACTTTTGAAGAGCTGTTCGCGCGGCGATCGGCGGGCGTTCGGAGCAGCTTTACCAGCAGTCGTCTGCCAAGCTCTATGCGATCGTCCTGTCCCTGCTGAGAAAAGAGGATCTTGCGGAAGACGTGCTGCAAAACGCTTATATCAGGATCTGGCGCCGCTCGGGTAGCTTCGATCCGTCCAAGGGCACCGCGATGACGTGGATGACGAGCATCGTGCGCAACCGCGCGCTGGAAAGGTCATTGATGTGCTCTCCGGCGACTACGATGTGCTCTCCGGCGACTACGTGCTCGGCACGATAGGCGGACGCGCGACGGCGCCTCCAGCAGTTGATGAGCGATCGAGACTATATTCAACAGTCAGTGGCGGAATGAGAGCGATGTCTGAATCCATTGGGCGCCCGTATGGCAGCGGTCGAACCACACCCGCGAGTGTGGCGCAATATCAGGCGCGAGATTGGTAAAGAAGTCGGTCAGCGCGTTTTCCTCTGGAATAGTCTGCCAGTGTGGCGAACGATGGCATTCACGGCCGTGCTGTTGCTGGCGGCGCTGATCGTCCACCAGATCACCACCCGGATGGTAATGGCCGCGCCCATTGCCGTAGCAACTGTCCCCATACCATCGTTATCGCCTTGCTGGTTGACGAGCAATGGCGCCGATGATCGTGGCTAGTGCAACCCGGCTCCCCGGCAGCTCATGATCATCATAATGCGGCGGCCGCAGCTAGCGCCGAATGCGGATCTGGAACTGTGGGCGATACCGGAGTCGGGAGACGCGCCGGTGTCAATGGGCGTGTTATCGGAGGATCAGGAAACGGTGTTGAACCTCGGTGCGCGGGAAATAACGCTGATGCCAAAGACTGGAGCGCTCGCTATCAGCCTTGAACCGGAAGGTGGTTCGCCGACCGGCAGCCCCACCCGGGCCGGGCATGTATCAGGGTCAACTGGCCACCCTGTAGCCCTGAACATCTTCAATTCGCCAGTGGTCTACGAACGAACAGGTTGGCTCAAGGTGGGCAGCTCAGGATCGATCGCATGGCTCGGGCGCTGATTACCATAGGATTAATTCTGGTCGCCGTAGGCCTATTATGGCCGTGGCTGCAGAGGATCGGTTTGGGGCGTCTGCCGGGTGATCTGGTGATAGAGCGCGATAACTTCCGCCTGTTCTTTCCGATCACAACGTCTATTATTATCAGCCTGATCATCTCTATCGTGCTGTGGTGGCTGCGAAAATAGTCTTGAGAAAGCTTTAAATTAAGTCTATACCTTTCTTCTTAAGAGCAGGGGAGAACGGCGCCCCTTGTTTTTAATAGACATGGAGCTTTCCTTACTTCGACGGTCACAAGCCATCGAAGGATCGCACATCCCTGTACCGCAGGAATCCTGATCAGCAAAGATTCTTTTTAAAGGCGCACAAAGCGGAGGCCGGTCATGATCGAGAAGATTGTCAAGAGCGACGGGCAGTGGCGGCGGGAATTGACCCCGGAGCAATACGAGGTCTGCCGACGCAAGGGCACTGAGGCGCCGTTTTCCGGCGAGTACTACGCCGACAAGAGCAAGGGTATCTATCACTGTGCCTGCTGCGGAAATCCTTTGTTTAGTTCAGAGACCAAATTCGAATCGGGCACCGGCTGGCCCAGTTTCTGGGCGCCGCTGGATGAGAGTCGGATCGATACGGAACTGGATTTGAGCCACGGCATGCGGCGCGTCGAGGTCACGTGCAGCCGTTGCGATGCGCATCTAGGCCATGTCTTTGAGGACGGGCCCGCGCCTACTCACCAGCGTTACTGCATCAATTCGGTGGCGCTGGAGTTGGAGCCAGCCAAGGGAGACAGAAAGGACTAGCTTTGTACCCAGCGCACTAAGCTAG
>JAPSGG010000070.1 GCA_031177845.1 Chromatiales bacterium | reverse complement strand
GCGCGTATGGCCTGGGCAATCACGTGTTCAGGATAGTCTCTGAGATGAATCTTCAGTAGCCGCGCGATGCCTTCACGGCGGCGCTGCAGCACGGTCGTCTCCATGGTGTCCTCCACCATCCGCTATGCTGTCACCTTAGCAGCGGCAGTTGGACTGACAGTAGGCCACCCGCGTGCCGGGCTCAAGCCCGCCCCTTGGATCTGTGACGCAGTATGCGAGTCACGGTCCACCAATGGCTATTAGCACGGCCATTAAAAACCGGAATCCGGCGCACGGTGCACACAGATTGATCGCCTCTATCCTCAAATAACATGAACAACGCCAGCAGGAATCTCGGTCGGTTCCTTTCAATACTTCCGCTCATCGCGCACTTTAGTCACTTATTCTGATCACGATGTGACCATGCTCTCGGTCGACTTCATGGCCAAACGATAATCTCAAGCGCGAGCTCGGCTACACAGTAAGCCCAGAGGGAATCGCATGATCACCATTGATAAGGCGCAGGTGCATTCTGAGCCAGCGCCCGCAAGCCACAAGATCGAAGAGGATGCCAATGACCGAACCCATGCTGACTTGCGATACGCAGCCTCCCTTGTTTTGGCTCAAGCAGATGGGGTACTTGCTGAAGCATGGGAGAACCACCCGGACGCGCTATTCGACATAATCGACGCACTCACGAATGCCTTGCGTAACGATCCTAAAGAGGAAGCGCCCCTGCTTAAAGCCGCGTTGGAACGCTTGTGCGAATAAGAATTCCCGCTAAGGTCCCGAGTAACGTTCGTAAATCCTTGAACGCGAGCAGTTGTCACGGCAAGACTTTGATGGTCGACGTCAGCTCTCGAAGGAGCGTATCTGCCATGACCACGGAGGCGACATGTAAAGCGGCCTAAAGTTGCGTGTGCCACCACTCGCGATGGCCGCTGCTGACCCAGCTGTTCGGGCACTATCAACGCTCGAGGAAGGCATTGGACTCGGCACTGGCCGAGATGTACATGGAGGGGGTATCAACGCGCAAGGCCAAGGCTATCATCGAAGAACGGTGTAGGCACAGCCTTTAAGCTACCAAGCGATGCCCGTCGGGTACTGCATCGGCCGGATAGAGGATTACAATACCGGCGATGACAAGAAACTCTCCAAAATGAGCTGCGCCATTAACGTGAATGCGGGAGACGCTCGGCGGCGGGCTCGTGCTCACTGTTAGTCGAAACCTCAGTAGCTACAGCCTCAGCCTTTGCGGCCCCAGCGCGGCGCACCGCCGCCATGCGCGCCTTGGCGTGCCACTCGCCCACTAGAATGGCCCGGTGGATCGCATGAGGCTCGGCGCTCAAGATCTCCCAAGCCTTGCGGGCGGCCTGGGCGATCACGTGCTCGGGATAGCTCGCTAGAAAGATCCTAAACACCTCGACAAAAGCCTTGCGGCGGTTCTCAGCTTGCGCGCGCGTCGTCATGATTTTTTCTACCATCCATAGTAGGACCTTGCATGCATGCAAGGCTAATGGTCCTATTCGTGAGCTGCCGAGCGCGAGGTCACAGTAATGTTGCCGCCTATTGGCGGGGATTCGGTGGCGACGGCGCTTGGCGCTATCGGCGACCGGGTGATCTGTCAAATGTCTTCACGCTCGTCAACCAACCCGCGCAGAGCCAGCAAAGAAAAAGCCCCGCCGCAAGGCAGGGCTCTGATGGTCCGCTCACCACCGGTCCCTCGGCGCATCTCCCTATGCTCACGATACTCTAATGGACGCCTATTACGGCGGCGAGGGGAAGCAGACTAAGTGGGCCGGCCAGGCGATCGAACGCTGTTGCCACAAAAATCCCCGCCACAAAGGGCGGGGCCGTCTGAGCAGGGGGAGTTCTCAGACTCAGCGTCTGATTCTGGTACGCCGTATGTCGAGCTTAGTCGTGCACGCGTGGTGAGACTGTGCGGCGCACCCACAATCCAGAAAAAAGCCCCGCTATGGGAGCGGGGCAAGTATCGGAGGTTACTGTTCCACAGCGTTACTCACGCTGCAGAGCAAGCATAGCCGCAGCCTCCTTAGCAAAACTGTGCGCCGGGTTCGAGTTCACGTTTGTACCTTAACCTAATGAAAAGCCCCGCAGCGTAAGCCGCTTGAGCACGGGTGGCACTCCTGCGCCGAACGCGCCTCGGGATCGCTGTCCTTATGAATATTGCACCCCGGCATCGCGCCAATAAAAGCCTCGCTAAGGCGGGGAATCGCGGGATTATTACATCGCTGTTCACCCTGTTTTCTGAGCATTGCAGCGCCCGCAGCGTGAGGTTGTGACGCAGGCCATGCGACAGGACCTGGGCGTGATTCACAAATAAATCCTGTTGGTGTGATCCGCCATAGTCTCCCGGCCGAATTGGATGACATTTCACATCATTGTGGTGCGGCTTACGCGACACTTGCCGACACGGTGCGCAGAGAAGCGCATTTCCTACACTGGAAGTCTGGCGAACCAAGCTACTCGATTATCTAGGAAAAGGAGAATCAGGATGAAATCGATAAGTTCAGAAGCCGCGGATCAGGCGCCAAATATTTCCTCACGCATGGCGCCAGGTATGCCCTCGCGCGGAGGGAATGCGACAAGGATGCCCGTGAACATAAAAGGCGCGCCCGTAACTAATCGCGGGTACGCGATGTCCCCGATCATCGGCCTGGTGAACATTGACCCTGCCCCAGAGTGGGCACGCACCCTGTATGCGATTCCAGCCCGCCCGGCAGCACAGGGTCATGAAACGCACGTATGGCTGGGCCAGGCGCCGCAGTCCTCTTCCACTGTTCCAATGCAGGACGAAAAGCGCTCGATCACGCTTGTTTACCATGGCCGTATCAGCGGCCATCACGCGCTGCGGGCGCGGCTTGAGCGGGACGGCATTCGTTTTGCGAGCGAGGATCCCGGTGAGACAATTCTCCGCGCTTATCAGGCTTGGGGTGAGTCGGTTCCCGAATACATTGATGGTGCCTGCGCCTTCATCCTCTGGGACGCGCAGGCACAGCGGCTGCTTGCAGTCCGAGATCGTCTCGGTACCAAGCGGCTCTATCTTGCAGAGCAGGGCCGCGGCTTTATTCTTGCGACCGACATACGCACGCTGCTCGCGCTACGGAATACCGCTGCAGAACCCGCTCCTCAAGCTCTGGCTTATGCCCTTACTCTCGGCTATGTTCCTGCTTCTACTTCGATCTGGAAAGGCGTGAGTAAGCTCGAGGCTGCCGAATGCCTCGTGTGGGATAAAGTGGGCGGATTGCGGCGGCGACGTTACTGGGAACCTCCCCGGACCGTGGGCGCTCCGAAACACGCCGCGAACTGGAGCGAAGTGTTCGAGGACGCGCTCGACCGGATCTGTGCCCCTGGTGAGCCAGTAGGCCTGATGATGTCCGCCGGGCTAGACTCTTCCTCGATCGCGCTTGGCCTCCATCGCCTTGGACGGCCAGTCAAGGCACTTACCTTCCGGGCCCCAGGTGTGGGCGATGAATCGACACTGGCGGAGGCGCTCGCGCAGCACCTGCGGATTCCAAGTATCAGAGGCTCGAGCATCGCCCAAGAGGACCTTGGGATATTGGTAGACGAGATCATGCCGGCGTGTGAAGAACCGCAATGTCATGCGGCCATTGTGACAAGCTACCTCATGTGCCGCACCGCGGCCGAGCACTTTGCAGTCCTTCTCACTGGCGACGGTGCGGAGGAAACCCTGGGCGGCTACGAATGGTATTCGGGAGACCGTGGGAACAGAGAAGTCCGGCCGTCACTGCGGCGGCGCCTGCGAGACGTCTTCGCGCGCAAGCGCCGGCCCAAATTTCATGCCAGCTCCCTTATACACCGGCATGTCTTGGATCTTCGACCGTCTATGCTTGCCCCTGAGGAGGTCGCCGAGCTACTCGCCCCGAGCGGGGTCGGCTTCACTGAGAACGATATGCTAGCGCCGCTACTCGCGAGCGACGTGCCGACCATGCCCCAGCGGCGTCGGCTGCAGCGGCTGGATCTCGTGACGTTCTGTGCCGAAGCGCTCCTATCCAAGCTGCACCAGGCCTCGACCGCGCATGGATTAGAGCTGCGCCTGCCGTTTCTGGACCATCGCGTAGTGGAGTGGGCAATTGCGAGGCCCATCGATGAGCGCGAGAGCACCGAGCGCAAGCCCGTGCTGCGCGATTACCTGCGCGGCAATGTCCCAGATGCCATCGTAAATCTTCCTAAGCATGGTCTGAGACTGCCGTGGTCGCGCCTGCTCCCCCTTGAGGACACCATGCGGCAAATCCGAGACGGCTATTGGGTGCGCCACGGCTACTGGGTGAAAGATGTGGAGAAGTACGTCCGTCCTCGCGAAGACGCACACTGGCGCGGGCGGCTGTGGAGCCTGTACGTGCTCGAACGCTGGGCGGCCTACTGGTTGCGCTGAAAGGGCAGGTAGTCTGCGCTGCGGCCGGTGCCGGAGCCCGCCCTGAACTTTGCTGAAGATCGAGGTGACAACAAGTCTATTCAGCCGTAAATTGACTGGACGTACTGTAGCCAAGATCTTCGTATGGAGCACCTGTCTCCGGGTCATCCGGAAGCGGCCGAGCTCTAGGTTGCCGAGTGTCCAATAGCCTAGCTAAGAGCCATTCGGCTCCGGCCATAGTCGATCAGTGGACTTGGAGAACGCCAGGCGGTAGATCAGTGCGATCCCGCCCTGGCGCTCCTCACGAGGAAGGCGAATGCCAGGCAGAACAAGGCAGGTCCCACTGTTCAGCGCAAATACGCTTCCAGATACCAAGGATTGGGGGCAGCAGCCGGGATTGACCCTGGAGCCGCTGTACGCGTGCGATGATCGACGAACGATAAAAACCCCGCTACACCGGAGCAGGGCACCAGAGAAGTTTGTGTCAAAGTGCTATCGCATGCTGTGCTGTAAGGCATCAGGGCGGCTGACGGTGAACTGTACCGCGGATCCGGCTTTGCGGCCCCATGTACAATGAGGTGACATGCGCTTGCAGGTTGTGTATGTCAAGCTGCGTATTCGTGGTCATGGTCGAGGCTAAGTAATCACGCAGTGAGCCTGAGTGGTTCTTTCTTTTGCTTCTTGGACAGATCCATGTTGATGTAGCGGTGGCCCTCTAACTAAGCTTCGTGAGTTCGGCGCAGAAGGCGTGCACCAGGCGCAGGCAGCTGTCCTGATTGGGAAAGATACGCACCACCCGGGTTTCTTTTGATCTCGTCCAGTCAATCCGCTCCAGCAGATTGGAGCGCTTCAGACGCTTTGGCTGCTGGCGGGATAAACCGATAAAGGGTTAAGAGTATCGCCAATCCGCGGCCCAATCGGTGAGTTTGGGATCGCGGGCTTCCAAACTTGGGGCCAAGCGGCCAACTCCACTAGCGCCTCCTGCAGATGCCATTGTGCGTAGAGCCAGCACAGTTCCTGCAAACAATCGTCATTCGCTTTTTGAAGGCCTTTGCCGACATGGATAACGCCGGGGTCGGCAGCATTGACGTCGCGACCAAAATGGTAAAAACTTCCCCGTTGCCGCGATGCCAGTCGCGCAGGTTGGTGGGCTCTCGCAGCCAGGTGGGCCGCTCTATGGGATGGAGCACTCCAACAACGGCTTGGTCACCTTTCCCGGCGGACTTCCCGTTGTGGATAAAGATGGCGTGCTCATTGGTGGGATCGGGGTCAGCGGCAGTTCGGTGGACAACGATCACACCGTAGCGAAGGCTGGAGTTAACGTTCTTGGCATCTGAGATCTGCCGGAGCATCCCTGGCGAACCTGAGTTAGGGCAAAGCCGCGGAGCTAGCGCTCGCTCGGGACAAATCCCATCAAGCCTCCACGTTCTATATGAGGAAAGGCAATGATACGTCAATTCGCGCTCATCTTCGGGATCATTTACTTGATCGTAGGTGTTTTAGGGTTCGTGCCTGGCTTAGTGCTACCGGCTCCCGATGCGCCGCCTCTGGCTGCCGATGTGATCCACGGAAGACTGCTGGGACTCTTCCCCATTAACCTTCTGCACAACATTGTGCACTTGTTGATCGGGGGATTGGGTATCCTCGGCTCGCGCAGCTTATCTGGCGCTATCCTATTCTCCCGCGGCGTGGCGATCTTTTACGGTTTGCTCGCGATCCTGGGTCTGATTCCTGCGACTAATACGCTCTTCGGTCTGGTTCCTATTTACGACCACGACGTGTGGCTACATGCAGTTTCCGCCCTTATTGCGGCCTACTTCGGGTTCTTCGCCCGAACCGCCGTGGCGTGACGGTCAGGCGCGGACAACTCAGGGCCATGAATCCTGAGCCGACTTTCCATGGAAGGAAACGCGGGTGAAAGACCTCGAGGGCGACTGGCAGGTGGAGCGCCTTGGGGGCCTATTGCCGCCGATGTTTGGCGTTTGGAAGCGCATCCACGGCGACAGCGGGGAGACTCGCCTCGGGCGCTTGCCCGGTGTTCGCTTCAAGGTCAAGCAGCGCAAGGGCGGTGCCGCATTGATCTATTGTCGACCATTTTCTATCTTTGTCGACAGACTATGGCCAGCGACAGACGGCTCGTGGCTCGGGCAGATGACCCGCGGCAGGCTAAAGATCGGGCGATTTAGAATGACCCGCAGATAAGGCTAAACGCGGAACACAAAGTCGGGGGACAGGCCGGTCGAGTCTCTCGCATTGTGCCCGCCGATCGCCAAGATCCGCAATAGATCGGTCAGTGGCCGCTTTAACCAATCGGTGGCATTTTTGAATATGCTTGGTATGGAGTCATTGTAGTCGGAGGTCTCGATGAGCAAGCCATCGGCACCCGATATCTGCTCCTTCAATTCCGCCGAGCCTTCGGAATTCCTCCGGTGGCCCTATGCGCCGGCACTCAATCCAGTCGTCTTCCTCCGGGCTTATGCCAAGCTGCGTGAACTGGCCAATCTCTGCTGCCGCACCGTCGGCAAGTTTCAGGCCCTCATCCGCGACCGATTCAGAGCCATGTACCACAGGCCACATGTCATCGCCGCATGCCGGAAGCAGCGGCTGCCGACCTGATACCGTGTATTTGCTGAATCCTCAGTTTTACTGAAACCTGAGTATTCAACCGTCTTCGTGGATTAATTCTGCGAGGCGCGTACTGCCCTGGCGCAGCTTCAAAGTTC
>JAPSGG010000337.1 GCA_031177845.1 Chromatiales bacterium | reverse complement strand
ATTACGAGACCTGCTGGAACGCCTTGTGCGAGCGGGTGGCGCGATCGCGCCTTCGCTGGAGACTGGGTATGTGGTGCCCTTCGATCCGGAGATCTTTAAGCTCGTCGCGCTCGAGTTGCTCGACGAAGCCGGCGTTGAACTCTTATTCCACGCGCTGGCGACCGATATTCTGAAAGAGGCGGCGGTTACGGGAGCGGTGTTCGAGACCAAGTCGGGCCCAATCGCCATCCGGGGCCGTGCTATCGTCGACTGCACGGGCGATGGCGACATGGCCGCCCGCGCCGGTGCTGCGTTCGAGATCGGCCGCGAACCCGACGGTCTGGTGCAGCCTATGACGCTGATGTTCCGGATGGTGGAGTTCGAGCGCGCGGCATTCGAAGCCTATGTCAGAGATCATCCTAATCAGTGGCGCGGCGTGCACGGCCTCTGGGATCTTGTGAAGCGGGCGACCGAAGCCGGCGAGCTCGATTTGGCACGGGAGGATATTTTGCTCTTCGGCACGCCGCATGAACGGGAGGTCGCTGTCAATAGTACGCGCGTGACGCGGGTATTGGGCACCGATGTTTGGGACTTAACCTACGCCGAGTGGGAGAGCCGTCGGCAACTGCGCCAGCTCGCCGCCTTTCTAAGGCGCTACGTTCCCGGATTTGAAAACAGCTATGCCGCGCAAAGTGGGGTAAACGTCGGCGTGCGGGAGACGCGCCGGATAGTGGGCGAGTATCGGCTTACCGCCGACGACTTGCTGAACGCCCGCAAGTTTGAGGATGTCATTGCACGAGGCTCTTATCCCGTGGACATCCATAATCCCGAAGGCAAGGGAACAACGCTTAAGCGCATTCCCCCCGATGAGGCCTATGACATTCCGCTGCGCGCGCTCATACCGAAGGACATCGAACACCTCATCGTCGCCGGGCGCTGCATTTCCGGCACCCATGAGGCGCACTCCTCTTATCGCGTGATGCCCATCGCCATGGCCACGGGCCAAGCAGCAGGCGTGTGCGCTGCGCTAGCAGCCCGCGCCGGTAAATCCCCCAGCGAGGTGCCTGCCGCGGAGGTTCAACAGGAATTGACACGCCAGGGCGCCAGTCTTCGCGACT
This sequence comes from Chromatiales bacterium, assembly GCA_031177845.1. Taxonomy (GTDB): domain Bacteria; phylum Pseudomonadota; class Gammaproteobacteria; order JACCYU01; family JACCYU01; genus JAPSGG01. The sequence goes on along the minus strand of JAPSGG010000337.1, from coordinate 1,823 downwards.
AGAAAATACAGGGAATGACCTCGGGCTGAAAAACACCGCACGATACGCTAAAGTGCGTCTTCCCGCCCATTGGTGGGTCAGACTCGCAGCATGCCAAATCAAGATCTCATTGCGCCGTCCATTCTTTCGGCGGACCTCGCCCGCCTGGGCGAAGAAGTGGATGCCGTGCTGGCGGCGGGCGCGGACCTCATCCATTTCGATGTTATGGACAATCATTACGTGCCGAATCTCACTATCGGCCCACTGGTCTGCGAGGCGCTGCGCAGGCGCGGCGTGACAGCGCCCATCGATGTGCACCTGATGGTCAAGCCAGTCGATCGCATCATTCCCGATTTCGCCAAGGCGGGCGCGAGCTACATCACCTTTCACCCGGAAGCGACAGAACATATTGACCGCAGCCTGCAGCTGGTGCGCGATCACGGCTGCAAGTGCGGGCTGGTGTTCAATCCGGCGACACCGCTGCACTACTTGGATCACGTGATGGACAAGCTCGATATGATCCTGCTGATGTCAGTTAATCCCGGGTTCGGCGGTCAGAGCTTTATTCCCAGCACGCTCGCCAAGCTGCGCACAGCGCGCGAACGGATCGATGCCGGGGGCTACGATATTCGTCTGGAGGTTGATGGCGGCGTCAAGGTCGATAACATCCGCGAAATTAAGCGCGCTGGCGCTGATACTTTCGTCGCCGGATCGGCGATCTTCGGCACCAAAGACTACAAGGCCGCCATAGCGAGAATGCGCGCGGAGATTGCGCGAGGACGTGAGGGTGTCAGCGCGTAAGATGGAAATGGACTAGCTGGAGACTCACTCTACGATCTCACGCCCTTTTCGCTGTCGAGATTGAGTGGACGAAGGTGCGGCCCGGACGCACAGCCGTTCTCGACGTACGAGTGCGGAAGTCGGACTATTCCCTGATCCGCCTGCCTCTCTGCACCTTCACTTTTGCGGTTTCATGCCTTCAAAACCGGAACGACGCCTGGAGAAGAAACATGTCCCAGTGTTCTTCGGTCGCCCTTGGGTCGGGGTTGTCCGGTATCGGGAGCCAGCCCGTGCCGTCGACGTTGTGATACTCGGCCCGCAGCAATATTGATGGAGTGGCGTTCCAGCCCAAGCCAACCGTCAAGTCTTTTGCAAATCGGCTATGTGCGGGGCGGCCGGTCAAAGCAGCGAAGTCTTCTCCGTCGCGATCGTCTCTATCGGTAAACAAGACATCATAGCGCAACAAGGCCTCCCAGTATGGATTGAAGCGGTAGGTGCCCTGCAGGTAGTAGCTCTCACCGGTGAACCTCAGGTCGGGAATTCCCCCAAGATCATCGAAGCGAAACCGGCGTAGCGCGTACTCTCCCGTCAAGCTCCAACTTTCAGCGTTGTACTGCGCGGAGAAGATGTAGGGTTGGAACTGAATCGAGCCTGGAAGCAGATCAGGAGGGGATACAGTCGCCGGACTGTAGTCGATATTGAGGTCGACCGCGCTTAAGGCGACGCGGAGCCGTCCGCCGTCTCCCTCGTACATGATGCGCCCGATAAGCGAGGTTTGTTCGTCGAGTTCCCCGGGGAAATCACTGCCGAGAAGGGCCAATTCGGCCTCCCTGGAGGCCCTCGGATAGCCGGCACTGAGCTGAAAACCAATAACGCCGGTTTTCATGCGGTGTTCACCGTAAAGCTGGACACTGTCCGCCGAGAGCGCCACGTCGCGGACGCGATCGAAATAGATCGATTGCGGCAATAGGATGCTAGGCCGGGTAAACGCCACGTCGCGCGTGTCGTTGTAGAGGCCCAATGGATTTTTGATCCTGCCCGCGCGCAGCCCTAATAGATTGGCC
>JAPSGG010000336.1 GCA_031177845.1 Chromatiales bacterium | reverse complement strand
CGAAGCAGAGCGATCTGCTATCCGCGCAGGGTACAATTGAGGCTCTTTCGCAGGATTTGCGATCGTCGCGGCAGACGGTGGACGCCCTAGAAGAGCAGGTCCGGCAGGCGGAAGCTGCAAGGAGTCGATTGCAGGCCGACTACAAAGTACAGCAGAGCGCACTGCAATCTGCCGAAGCGAGAATCGGGCAATTGACGGAGAAGCTTAAAACCTCCGGCGAGCGCGTAACCTCACTGGAGCAGCGGCTTGAATCTTCCGATCAACGAGTCAGCGCGTTGGAGCAACAGATCGAACAAGTCAAGACCAAACGCGCCGAGTTGCGGGAATCGTTCGAGAGCCGCGTGAGCGATTTGGAGTCGGCGCAGGCGCGAATCGCGCAGCTCACGCGGGAACTAGAATCATCCGATGAGCGGGTGGCCGCGCTGGAGAGCCAACTCGAACAAGTCAGGCGTGAACGTGCCGAGTTGCAGGCGTCCGCCGCCAATCGTCAGACCGACCTGCGATCGGCGGAATCCAGAATAGCACAGCTCACGCAGGAGCTGGTGTCGTCCGAACAGCGGATTGGAGCACTGGAGAACCAAATCGAACAGGTGAAATCCCAGCGGGCTGAACTGCGCGAATCCGTCGATAGCCGCCAGACCGATCTGGCATCGGCCAATGCGAAGATCGAAGACCTGACGCGGGAACTCGCTGCTGCTCGGCGAATCGTGGAGTCGATGGAGCAGCAGATCCGCCAAGCGCGCAATGAGCAATCCGAGCTGCAGGCCGCCTTCGACCGCCAGCAGAAACATCTTCAGACCGCGCGTGACAGGGTCGCCAGCCTCGATACCACGCTGTCGAGTCAGACACGGGAACTACGCGAACTCCGTCAGGAACAGCAGCGGGCGCAGCAACAGACCCAACAGACCGAACAGGAGTTGGCCGACCTGCAAGGGGACTTCAACACGCTCAAGGTCAAATACGACCGGCTCATACAACCCGCCCGCAGCCCTCAGGGAAAGCACGTCGTCGAGGTGCGTTATAGAAAGGGACTGGAGGGCTACATCATCGGGCTAAAGGAACCGGGCGACGTGCAATTCAACGCCATTGGTCGTGAGGCGTTGGAAAACCGTCTTGGTGAGCTCAAGGCGCGCTTTGGTTCCGACCTGTACGTCAGGATTATCATCCCCGACGATAGCGGTCTGTCCTTCAATGAGGCCTGGGATTTCACCCAGACGATGCTGCGCAGGTATGACTACTACTATCAGGCGACCGGCGCGGAGCCGGGCGCGGAAGCGGTCCAGTAGCACTCAGCGCGCTGATGCCTCTTACCAAACAGATGCAAAGCGATCTCTGTCAGCCGCTTAAAGCGTACGCCCGCCATCGACCGAGATGATCTGGCCGGTGATGTAGTCCGCATTCCTGATCAGGAATAGCACCGCCTTGGCAATATCGTGTGGGTCGCCCTCGTACTTCACTACCGCCCGGTCGATACTAGCCTGATGCACGGCGGTGTAAGCCTCGACCTCTGGCCACAGGATTGCATCGGGCGCAATGCCATTGACGCGCACCTCCGGCGCCAGTTCTTGCGGCAGTGATTTGGTCAACATCGCAAGCCTGGCCTTTGCCAGGCAGTACACGGTATAGCCCCTCAGCGGCCGTGAGGCGTGGATGTCGATGATGTTGACCATGAATCCTTGCCGCCCGCTTGAGCTAGGGTGCCGCCGCCTGAGACAAGAATAACGGCGCCTTTAGATTGGCGCCCATGAAGTTCCTCCCCCCGCGCCTCGCCAATCTCGGTGAGCGCAGTCGGATAGAAAGACGAGGCGTTGTTGATCAACACGTCCAGGCTGCCCTAGGCAGTGGCGGCGGTCTCTAACAGACTCGACAGGATCTCGCCTTTCAGCAAGTCGGCCTGAACCACGATGACCGAATTCCCGCATCTTGTCTCCAACTGCGAGGTCAACGCCTCCGCTTGCGCACGAGAATGACGATAATGCAGCACGATATTCATGCCTGCGTCATGCAGGGCGGTCACAATCTGCGCGCCGACACGCCTCGCGGCGCCTATGACAAGCACGGTTTTTCCCGTTAATAGGGATGTTGTATTCTGCACGGCCCAACCCACGATGAAGTGTGTGCACGCTTGGATACGCCGCCAATGCCGGGTCGACCTAGATCGCGATGAGCGATTGCTCTGCTCTTAAACATCCAGCGCCAGCGATCGTGGCGCTGCCCGAGCCCGACGAAGAGGCCAAGGCACGCAGCCAGCGCCTAATGCGGATGATACGGCAAGCCATCGACGATAATGCGGGTGGTATCGGCTTCGACCGATACATGGCTGTGGCGCTCTATGAACCGGCGCTCGGCTACTATCACGCGAGGGCGCACAAGTTCGGCGCAGGCGGCGACTTTACCACCGCGCCTGAAATCTCCCCGCTGTTCGCATGGTGCCTCGCGCGCCAGTGCGCGCAGGTGCTCGAACACATCGGGAATGGCGATGTCCTGGAGTTTGGCGCGGGCTCGGGTGTACTGGCTGCGGAGTTGCTGATCGAGCTAGAGAGCATCGGCGCGCTGCCGCGGCGGTATTTCATACTGGAGTTGAGCGGCGAGTTGCGCCAGCGACAAAGTGAACTGCTTGCGGACCGAGTCCCACGTCTCCTCGAAAGGGTTGAGTGGCTGCAAACCCTGCCGGCCTGCGGGTTCAAGGGCGTGGTGCTGGCCAACGAGGTGCTCGATGCGATGCCGGTCAAGTGCTTTGCGCTGCGCGGGTCGGAAATTGGCGAGCGCCTCGTGGGGTACAGCACAGGCGGCGAGTTGATATGGGTCGAGCGGCCCGCGGACGCACACCTGTGCGCGAAAGTCGGCGATATTATCGCGGGCTCAATCGAACCGCTGCCGGATGGCTACTGCTCCGAGTTCAATGTCGCGCTTCGCGCATGGATGAG
>JAPSGG010000335.1 GCA_031177845.1 Chromatiales bacterium | reverse complement strand
CGGTGCGAGTTCAGCCGTATCGCCGCATGCTGATAAGCATGGCTGCGGTGGGGTTTATGCCAGGGCTCTCCGCTGATAAACCGTCTTAACAAGGTGACAGTTGCATCGACGACAAATACACCGAGCAGGATGATCCAGCTCCAGATCGGCAGGGCGCCGGTATGGACGGTATGTAGGGCCAACACCGCCAGGCTAAAACCCAGGAATCCGCTGCCGACATCTCCCATGAAGATCCGCGCAGGCGGCCAGTTCCACGGCAAAAAGCCCAGTGTTGCGGCCCCGAGCAGTGCGAGCCAGAGCAGGCTTTCATCCGAATTTCCGGCCGCCATCAAGAAACACGCCGAGCTCGCGACGGATATGGCTTCAACAGCCGCAATGCCATCAATCCCATCCATGAAATTGAAGAGGTTGAGCAGCCACACCATCGCGACCAGACCGATGAGGTGACCCGCCCAGCCGAGATCCCACATCAAGGCTCCTATCGGCAACGGCGGAAAGCCTCCCAACCAATAGAGCGCCCAAGCCGCGGCAGCGAAATGCACCGTGATGCGAATGCCGGCGGGCACCAGCACGTGATCATCCCAAAAGCCGATTGCCACGACAACTAGTCCGCCGCCGAACAGGGCCATAAACGGCGGCAACGCCATGGAATCGGTCGAAAACAGAAACAGCATGGCGCACAGGAACGTAACCGCGATCGCTAGACCGCCGCCGTGCGGCGTTGGCGTGGTGTGAGAGCGACGAGGACCGGGCTCGTCAACCAATCCGTGGCGCAGAGCATAAATACGAGCGCAGCCGGTCGTGGTCAATGAGGCGGCAAAGACGATGCACAGCAATAGCAGCTCTAGCATTGACGAGTGCACACCATAAGCCTTCAGCCATGGCCGATATAGTCACGCAGGCAACCGTCAACGGTCAGCTACGGCACGCTGGCCCCTGTACCAGTTCGCGGTATTTGAGATGGCTTCGCCCACGCCTACTGGCGGCCGCCAGTCGAGCACCGCCCGGGTGCGGCTCATATCGACCTGCATGGAGCCACACAGCCTGTCGCACCAAGCGAGCTTGCCGCCTGCCCGCGCCATCGCTCGCAACAATCTAGGCGGCATCGGCCACAGCCGCGCCGGGCGATGGAGGCCGCTCGCGATACGCCGCGTCAGCTCCGGGGTGGACAGATCTTGACCGTCGCTGATTAAGAACGCCTGGCCGGCCGCGGCCGGATGGTGAATACATAGGATCAGAAAATCCACCAGATTGTCCAGCGCGATCAGACTGCGCTGATTCGCGACGCTTGCCAAAGGCAGTGGCAGGCCGCTGTCAATCCATCGCATCAGACGCAGAAAGTGACCTTTTACACCAGGCCCGTAGACCAGCGGCGGCCTCACCAACACGATCTCCATATCCGTCTCCGCCGCCACTCGCCGCAGGACTTGCTCGGCCTCGAGCTTAGACCTGGCGTAGGCATCGACTGGCGATAATGCGTCATCGACCGTAAACGAACGCCCGCAAGTTTCCTCTCCATGCACCTTGATGCTGCTGACAAACACCAAGCGTCTCACGCCCACCGCGGCTGCTTGGTAGGCCAGACGCTCCGTACCCTCGACATTGACGCGCCTCAGTGCCGCCAAGGCTTGAGGATGACTGGCGTTTTGTGTCCGCGCTGCCAGATGCACGACAACGTCTGAATCCTGCAGGCATCGACGCCAACTCGTCGCACCGCCAATATCTCCCACCACCATATGCCCATAATGCTCATGGGCGCCCACTCGATCCGCCGCGCGCACGGCGCCCACGACCGAATAATTGATGCCGATAAGCGAATGACACAAGGCTCTACCGACGAATCCATTCGCACCGGTCACTATCACCTTCATCATCAGCGCGCCGACCGTACCCTCAATACCATCGCCAACCGTGCTGCGAGAAAAAAGTGTGCGCGGAGCGAGTGAACATCCACCAGTGTTTCGGCCCTTTTTTGCCTGCGTATCCGCCCTTGTGCATGATCCGCACGCTAGGCACGTAAGCGACCGTTGCGAATTGCGCGGTCCGCAGCGATAAATCAAAGTCCTCAAAATACAAGAAATAAGCCTTCGAGAAGCCCCCGGTCAACTCCAGCACACGCCGCCTAAAGAACATGAAACTGCCGCTCACCAGCGGCACGCGATAGTGCACCCGATAAGGGTCCAAGTGTCTCATCTCGTAGCGCGCCAGGCGTTGATACGCGCGGTCCTTTACGAACTCCGGCGCAAACCCACGCATCGCCAGGTCCAGCACGGTGGGATAGTCCTTGCATAGATGATGTAGGGTGCCGTCCACCGCGATAATGGCCGGCGCAAGCAGCCCGACCTCGGCATGAGCCTCCAGGAACTCGATCGCGTTCGCAATCGCGTCCTCGGCAACAAGAACATCCGGATTCACTATGAGATGGTAATCGGCTGCCGATTCTTGCATGGCCTTGTTGTGGCCTTGACCATAGCCGATATTGCCGTGGCCACTGATTAGGTGGGCGGGGAAATCCGGATGGCGCCAGTGTGCCTGGAGCAAGGCCTGCAATCCGGTCCGGCAACTCAGGCCCGGGCCATTGTCTACCAGGCTGAGCCGACCACCGGAAAGCGCATTCACCCGGAACGCGCAACGCAAAGCCGTTAGCAGTCTGCGCAGAACATCGGTCAGCAGTTCGAGATCGGGATCGAAGGTGACCAGGGAAACCGATAAGGTGGATCGGGGCGGGCTCATTCACTAACAGGCCCCGCCCGCGTTCAACGGCGCGTGCTGCGCGCTTCGCTCGGGCCGACTTCCTCTCGCACGCACGGTGCAACTACTTCTCGCAAAATGCAATGAACCGGTCCGGAATCGTCGATCGTACCATCCGCACGGCGGAAAACAGCTGCAGGTGATTCTCCAGAAAGGCGCGCATCGCTGGCGGAGAA
>JAPSGG010000334.1 GCA_031177845.1 Chromatiales bacterium | reverse complement strand
CCAGAAAAATGCCACGACATCGAACATCGCCTGCCATCGGTGACCGCATGCGGGGCAGGCGAAATCCAGCAGCAAATCGGCCTCGCCGGCGCATTCGCCCATCCGGTCGGCGAGGCTATCCAGCACCGCCGTCGATAGCTCGCATGGTGGCACCGCTATGCCATTTCTGCTGGCATGCAGCACGCAGCGCTCGGCCAGCAGGCGGCGCACCCTAGTTTCGTCTCCGCAATCTACGGCCAGGGCCAAGTCATCGCTGTTGGGCAGGCGGAAGCGGACTGCTAGATTCCCGCTGGTTAGTTCGTGCTCCTCATGAGCGAGCTTGGGGTCGTCGCTACGCAGTGAGGTGATGTCTTGTGTGAATTCGAGTCTTTCCTGACAGTCTGGGCATTCGGTGATGCCGTCGAGCTGGGATCCGAACGTGAGCTCTCGGAGGGTCAAGAGCTGCGCATCGCGTTGACGTACGCTCAAAGCGGCCAGTTGTTCGATCGTCACTTCTGCGCCGGCGCCGGCCAACAAGGTCAGCGCGCGGGTGAGTGGCGCCTGATTCTCGCCCTGCTCCCAGGCTCGGAGAATGTCTCTCGCCATTAGCGCATGCATGGTCTGAAGTTATTCCGTGATGCTCGGTTCGGCCGGCTCGACTACGGCAGGGTCGCGCTCCCAGCCTTCGTTCTCCAGTTTGATGCTCTGAATCAGTACCGCATTGGCGTTGCCGTCTAAATCCGCCTGAGCCTGAAATTCCGAGACCCAGCAGCGGTAAATCTTGTATGCCAGCGCGAGCTGCCCGGCCTCGTTGTACAGCTCGACGATGATGTCCTTGCGAAAGTCTTTGAGCGAAACTTCCGCGCCCAGGCCCGAGCCGAAGTTCCATACCTTGTTGGCCCACAGCTCGAACTCCCGGTCGTGAGTCACGCCACGTTCCAGCGTAATCGCCTCAAACTTGGTGCGGCCGGGAGACTTGCGGGAACTCGATGGGTCACCGCCTTCACGGTGTTCGACAACTTCGGTCGTGCGTTTGAGCGCACCCACTTTGGAAATGCCGGCGACGTAACGACCGTCCCACCTGACCCGAAATTTGAAGTTCTTGTAGGGATCGAAACGCTGTGGGTTGACGCTGAACTGAGCCATGACGTGACTCCTTAGGTTGCGATCTGGCCAGCCATCTGCTGAAGCTTGATCACCACGAATTCGGCCGGCTTGAGCGGCGCGAACCCGACGACGATGTTGACGATGCCTAGGTTGATGTCGTTCTGCGTGGTGGTCTCTTTATCGCATTTCACGAAATAGGCCTCGCGCGGCGAACGCCCTTGAAACGCACCTTGAAGGAAGAGGTTTTGCATGAAGGCGCCGATGTTCAGACGGATCTGCGCCCACAGGGGCTCATCGTTCGGCTCGAACACGACCCACTGCGTGCCCCGGAAGAGGCTTTCTTCGATGAAGAGCGCCGTGCGGCGCACGGGGATGTATTTGTACTCGTCGGGCATCTGATCCGCGCCACGCAAGGTCCGCGTGCCCCAGAGGACCCGCCCAAACACCGGAAGAGCGCGCAGGCAGTTCAGCCCCAAGGGATTGAGCTGGCCGTTTTCCGCATCGGTCAGCGTGGCGCTGAGTTGCGGTACACCGTTCAGCGTTGCATCTAGACCGGCAGGCGCCTTCCATACGCCTCGCTGGGCATCGGTACGCGCAAAAATGCCGGCGATCGCTCCGCACGGCGCAAAGGTATCGAGGATGCCGTCCTGATTCGGATCGGCCATGCGTAGCCGCGGGAAGAAAATCGCGGCGTTGCGGGCCGCCACACCGCTTAACCCGAAGCTGGCGATTCCAGCCGCGGCTGCGGCTACATTGGTCCAAGCATTCGGTGGATCGACGATCAGCATGGCGCGTTTCTGGACGCAGAGCTTTAGTGCATCGGTGAGCGTGGTGCTGACGCCGACGTCCTGTGCGCGCGAGATCGGCGGCACACAGAGGAGATTGAAGATCTGATTCTCAAGCTTCAAGAGTGCCCACAGACCCGTCTTGTTGGTCTCGCTACCCTGATATTGGGCGTCCTGCAGCTCAAGCCCATCATCGCCGTTGCTATTCGCTTGGTCGAACAATGTGGATGGTGCCTCGCCGGCGAACGGATCTGTGCCGGGCGGGACTGGGTCGTGTTCCGGCGGCAGTGAGCTGGGCGGTGCGCCATCTAACTCAATGAGGTTCGATTGCGCTAAGACCTTGTCCAAGCTGCGCGGAGAGTTCGGGTCGATCGAGACGTTGATGAACGTTTCGTCGGCCCCGGTGCCGGCATCGCGAATTCGCAGATTGTAGAGGGTGTTGTCAATGGGATGATGCTCAACACGAACGCGCAGTTTCTCGCCCCAATCGCCGGGGTCCTTGGCGCGAAGATTCAGACTGCCGGCCACGATCGTTGCCTGCGCGCCATTCCTATGAATGCGCACGATGATCGCCTGGCTGCCGCCGTTCGCAAAGAAATCGCGCACCGCATAGCTCATGGTACTTTCAGACCACAAGCCCCCGAAGATGCGCTCGTAGTCGCCGACGCTATTGACGACGACGGGCGTGTCGATCGGCCCGCGCAAGGCGCGTCCAATAAACGCGGTCACGGAGGTGGCGACGCCTGTGATCGTCCGTACACCGCTTGGGACTTCTTCGATGTAGATGCCCGGGTAAGTCAGGGGTGTGGGCATGAACGGTCCTCCTTAGTTGCGGAAATGCGGTGGTTCACTCTCAAGGTGTCGCGTCCCTGCCAACCAGCACCTGGATCGAAACGTCCTCACTTGCGTGGTCGTTGGTAAAAACCAGGGTTTTTAATGCCGGACTCAACAAGCCTACCGCGCCTTCCCCAACTAGGAATAGCGGTGCGTCCAGGTTTACAACCGAAGTGCCCGTATTGACCTTGTAGGTCACATCCTCGTATCGGCTTGACGTAAGCATCAGAAATCGTACCTGGC
>JAPSGG010000333.1 GCA_031177845.1 Chromatiales bacterium | reverse complement strand
CAGCTGAAACTCTCGCTGCCGGCGCCCGTAGGGCATGTGCTTGCGGCGTTGTACGATCGGCAGGTATGCCGGCAAAAAGTGATCGCCGACGCTTCGCTGAAACGCGAAACAGACCTCGAAGCCCCACTCGTTTAGATCGTCGAAGAATAGACCGCCGATGCCGCGCGGCTCGGCGCGATGTTTTATGAAGAAATACTCATCGCACCAGCGCTTGAAGCGCTCATACACGCCCTCGCCAAAGGGTGCACAAGCCTGCTTTGCCGTTGCATGCCAATGGATGGCGTCTTCCTCGAAACCATAGTACGGCGTCAAGTCGAATCCGCCGCCGAACCACCAGACCGGCGCAGCATCGGATCTGCTGGCAACAAAGAATCGAACATTGAGATGCGCAGTGGGCACATAAGGATTACGGGGATGGATCACCACGGAAACACCCATGGCCTGAAAATGGCGCCCGATCAGCTCAGGCCGATGCGCGGTCGCGGCAGACGGCAGCCGCTCGCCTCGAACGTTTGAAAACGCGATGCCCGCCTGCTCGAACACGCGGCCGGCGCTCAGCACGCGGGTGCGCCCGCCTCCGCCCGGCGCACGCGTCCACACGTCTTCCACGAACCGGCGGGCCCTGGGCTCCTCGGCTTCCAACGCCCCGCAGACTCGGTCTTGCAGCCCGAGTAGATAGCTTTCTACCGCTTGCGGGTTCGGCTGTGCAGTGTCATTCATCGAGACGCCAAGCTAACCGGCGCGAACAATCTCACCGGAGATCGCGTCGCGAATCTCCGTGGGCCGGAGGCTTCCGCCCAGCGGTCCGTCGAGCACAAAATCGACCGCAGCGCCGAAGGTCTGGCGCACTGCCTCCGCGCTTCGGGCAGGCGCTTGATCCGTAACGTTGGCGCTCGTGGAAACGATTGCGCTGCGGGCGCGCCGGCAAAGTTCGGCGGCGAGCGGATGAGCGGTGACGCGCACGGCCAGCTTATCGAACCGCCCGCGCAGCAAAGCGGGCATGCGGGTTGAAGCCGGTATCAACCAAGTGACCGGACCGGGCCAAGTGCGCGTAACGCGCTGCATGACCTCATCGTCCAGGGGCTTGAGAAAACCTTCAAGCTGCGCAAATTCAGCGGCTATCAGAATCAATCCTTTCTCAGGCGGTCGCTGTTTGAGTGCCAAAAGCTTCTCGATCGCAGCCTCGTTCATGGGATCGCAGCCGAGGCCAAATACCGCCTCGGTCGGATAAGCTACTATGCCGCCCGCGCGGATGAGCTGCGCCGCGCGCGCCAGATCAGGCGACGACACTGCAGTGGGTTGTGGCTGGAAGCGGATTCAATGCCTTGCAAGGGGCTGTTGATCGATCGCTTATGGCGACTCATCAGCCAGTCGCCCTGCGTTTGGGCGCAGGACGGCGGCGCGATTTCTTGGGCGGGGCTAGCTCGATCAGCTTCTCACATTCCTCCAGGCTCAGTTCAGCAGGCTTCTTGCCCTTGGGGATTCTGGCATTTTTAGCTCCGTTGGTGACGTAAGGGCCATAGCGGCCGTTCAACACTCGAATGTCCGTGCCCTGGAAATCTCGGATGACGCGGTCGGCATCAAGCTGCCGCTTCTGCTCGATTAATTCGAGTGCCCGTTCGAGGTTGATGGTGTACGGATCGTCCTCCTTGAGAGAGACGAACTTGCTGCCGTACTTCACGTACGGCCCGAAGCGCCCGATGCTGGCCTGCACCGATTGCCCGTCGGGCGTCTGGCCCAGATTGCGCGGAAGCTTGAACAAGGCCAAGGCCTCGTCCAACGTGATCTCATCCATCTTCTGTCCCGCGCGCAGGCCAGCGAAGCGCGGCTTTTCCTCGTCATCTTTTGTGCCGATCTGCACAAATGGTCCGTAACGCCCCATGCGCACCGTCACGGGCCGACGGCTCGCGGGATCGATACCAATGTCGCGCGCCTGCACTGCCTCCCCACGGGAGACATTCGTTTCCTTGTCGCTGACCAACGCCTTGAACGGCTCCCAGAACGCCCGCATCACGGGCACCCAGTCTTTTTCCCCACGCGAAATCTCATCCAGCTCGTCCTCCAGCCGGGCGGTGAAATCGTAGTCCACGTACTGCGTAAAGTGCTGGGTCAAGAACCTATTGACTATACGCCCGATATCGGTCGGGTGAAAACGCCGGTCGATCAATTCCGCGTATTCGCGATTTAGCAGGGTGGATATGATACTCGCATAAGTCGATGGGCGGCCGATTCCATATTCTTCCAAAGTCTTGACCAGCGTAGCCTCGGTATAACGCGGTGGTGGCTCGGTGAAGTGCTGCTCGGCGCGAATGTCCCGCAGATCAACCATCTCCCCCTCGATAAGCTCCGGCAGCATGCGTTCGTCGCTCTCGACCTGGACATCGTCAGTACCCTCCCGATACACGAGCATGAAGCCCGGGTCCATCACGGTCGAACCTGTGGCGCGAAAGCTGTTGATCTCACCGCAGGCCAGATCCACGGCCACTGTATCGAGTAGGGCGTGGATCATCTGGCAGGCGACGGTGCGCTTCCAGATCAGGTCATACAATTTCATCTGGTCAGCCGTAAGAAAGCGCTTCAATTCGTCCGGTACGCGCCAGGCAGAGGTAGGACGAATGGCCTCGTGCGCTTCTTGCGCATTCTTGGATTTGGTCTTGTACTGGCGGGGCGCTCCAGGCAGCTTGTTCTTGCCGTAGCGTTCCGCGATCAGCGCGCGCAGTTCAGCCATGGCCTCGCCAGCCAATGCCACCGAGTCGGTACGCATGTAAGTGATCAGACCGACCGGCCCGGAACCGAGATCGATGCCTTCATAAAGCTGCTGTGCCACGCGCATGGTACGCTGGGCGGAAAATCCGAGTTTGCGTACCGCCTCCTGCTGCAAGGTGGAGGTGGTAAATGGCGCGGCCGGGTTGCGGCGGCGCTGCTTCTTCTCGACCTTTGTGACGCGCAACCGACC
>JAPSGG010000332.1 GCA_031177845.1 Chromatiales bacterium | reverse complement strand
AGCGCCACGACCGGGGCGTACGGTTAAGATCCCTCCTTGCAGAGTAAATCGCTTGTTCAGGTAAGGCTGGATAGCAAAGAGCCCGCAAGATACCAATACCCACAAAGGGCATAATTTATTCGCGCAAGGCGCACGAACCGGACGCTTGAGTACCAAATGCCAAGACGACTTGGGTTCGCGTCCTTTGCATCCCTGCGATTGGCCCTCGATTCAGCCGTAGCGGCGTTCGAAATCCGCCATAAAGTCGATCAAGGTATCCACACCCTCCTCCGGCATGGCGTTATAAATGCTCGCGCGCATGCCCCCGACCGAGCGGTGGCCTCTGAGCGCATGCAGCCCCTGATCGGCAGCCTCCTTCAAAAAAGGGTTATCCAGCGTGGGATCGGCCAGCGTGAAGGGCACGTTCATGCGCGAGCGGCACTTGGGGTTAACCGGGTTGCGATAGAAATCCGACGCGTCGATGACGGCGTAGAGCTTTTCCGCCTTGCGCCGGTTGCGCTCCGCCATCGCCGCGAGTCCACCCTGCTGTTTGAGCCACTTGAACACCAGGCCGGCCATATACCAGGCAAACGTCGGTGGCGTGTTGTACATGGATTCGGCCTGCACATGGTTGCGATAGTCAAACATACCAGGCGTACCGGGTGCCGGCACGCCGATGAGATCATCGCGCACGATGACCACGGTAAGTCCCGCCGGGCCGATATTCTTCTGTGCGCCGGCATAGATCACACCGTGGCTCGCAACGTCGAATGGACGTGAGAGAATGGTTGACGATAGATCCGCGACCAGCGGCACGCCATGTGTCTGCGGCACCCAGTCGAATTCTACCCCGCCGATGGTCTCGTTCGGTGTATAGTGCACATAGGCCGCGTCGGGATTGAGTTTCCAGTCTTCCTCAGGCGGAATCGTCATGAAGCCACTATCCTCGCTGGAGGCAGCGACGTTGACCTTACAGAACCGCTTGGCCTCGTCGATGGCCCGCTTGGACCAGTATCCGGTGTTAATGTAATCCGCGCGCTGCTTGCCCCTCACCAGGTTGAGCGGCACCATGGCAAATTGACTGCTGGCCCCGCCCTGCAGAAACAGCACGCGATAGTTCTCCGGCACGGACAGCAGCTCCCGCAGGTCAGCCTCTGCCTCCTGCGCGATGGACATGAACTCCGCACTTCGATGGCTCATCTCCATCACCGACATGCCGCTCGCCGCCCATTCGAGTAGTTCCCGCTGGGCCCATTCCACGACTTCGGCCGGCAACATCGCAGGTCCCGCGCTGAAGTTGTAAACCCTTGCCATTCATTGCTCCTGATTTTCGGATGTGGATTGCGTTCGTCACTCGGCCTCATCCGCCGACAGTGGCTCGCCGGCCTCGCCGTTAAGGCCCTCGATGCGTTCGACTTCGACCAGCCGTTCATCCTCGCCCAGACGGATCAGCGTCACGCCCTGGGTGATGCGACCCATCGTGGAAATGCCAGCCACGCTAGTCCGTACCAGATTTCCGCTATCGGTGATGAGCATGATCTCATCATCATTCCCGACCAGCTCGGCGCCGATCACCGAACCATTGCGGGCATTGGCCTGTATCGCAATCACGCCTTGCCCTCCGCGACCTTGCAAAGGGAAATCGCCAACCGGCGTCCGTTTACCGAAACCATGCTCGGTCGCGACCAGCACCGCGTTATCCCGTGCGCTTGCATCGACCGTCAGCAACGAAATGACGCGCTGCCCGTCGGCCAAGCGCATGCCGCGCACACCGGATGCGGTGCGTCCCATGGATCGTACCTCGCCTTCGTTAAAGCGGATTGCCTTGCCGCCATCAGTGACCAAGATGACGTCCTCGGTCCCGTCGGTGATGGCAATTCCGATCAAAGAATCGTTTTCGTGCAAGTCGATGGCGATGATGCCGCTGCTGCGCGGTCGCGAGAACTCCGCCAGCCGCGTCTTCTTGACCACGCCGCAATTGGTTACCATGAGCACAAAGCGGTCTTCGGGAAATTCCCGGATGGGCCGAACCGCGCTGATGCGTTCGCCCTCTTCCAGGGGCAGCAGATTGACTATCGGCTTGCCGCGCGCCGTGCGCCCACCCTGGGGCAATTCGTACACCTTGAGCCAGTACACCTTGCCGCGGCTGGAAAAGCACAGGAGGGTATCGTGGGTGTTCGCCACGAACAGCTTATCGATAAAATCCTCGGCTTTGAAGGAGGTCGCCGCTTTGCCACGGCCGCCGCGTCGCTGGGCGCGGTAGATATCGAGCGGCTGGGACTTCGCGTAGCCGGCATGCGACAGGGTGACGACGACTTCCTCGTCAGGGATGAGATCCTCCATGGTGAGATCGCGCTGGCCATGGATGATCTCCGCGCGGCGCTTGTCACCGAACTGTTCCCGCGCCGCGACAAGCTCTTCGCGGATGACCTGCAACAGGCGGTCCGGATCGCGCAGTATCCTGAGCAGTCCGGCGATGCTGGAAAGCAAATCGCCGTAGTCCTTGACGATCTTATCCTGCTCCAGCGCCGTCAGCCGCTGCAATCTCAGGTCCAGGATCGCCTGCGCCTGCGCTTCGGACAGGCGGTAGCCTGCGCTGGATAAACCGTATTCGGGTGGGAGATCATCCGGCCGTGAATCCTCAGCGCCCGTGCGCGCCAGTAGTTCAGTGACCACGCCAGGCGCCCACGCGCGCGCCATCATCGCGGCCTTGGCGTCATTGGGGCTTGGGCTCGCCTTAATCAGCCCGATAATGTCGTCGATGTTAGCCAGTGCGACCGCCTGGCCCTCCAGCACGTGCGCGCGCTCACGCGCCTTGCGCAGATCATAGATCGTGCGGCGCGTAACCACCTCACGACGGTGGCGCACGAACGATTGCAACGCCTGTTTGAGGGTGACCAGGCGCGGTTGGCCGTCGACCAGCGCCACCATGTTGATGCCGAATACGGTCTGTAACTGAGTGTGCTGGTAAAGGTTGT
>JAPSGG010000331.1 GCA_031177845.1 Chromatiales bacterium | reverse complement strand
TCTCGACGGCCGCTATGGCATTTTCTCCAATGATCCAGACGCCTATCGGCTACCTGGATTCCAGTTGGGCGGCGAGTCCGGACCCGGCGCGGAGAGCTTTAATCTCGGCGAATCGGAGCTGACCGCCAGTGCGAACATCGACGATCGTTTCTACGGTTCGTTCACCGCCGCGATCAGCAGCGAAAATGGCGAAACTGAGATAGAAATCGAGGAAGCCTATTTAGAGACGGTGGGTCTGGGACACGGCTTCACAATCAGAGCAGGGCGCTCCTTTTCGCAGCTTGGCTACCTCAACAATATCCACGTCCATGCCCAGGACTTCGTCGACTTTCCGCTCGTGTATCGAGCCATGTTCGGCGGTCAGTTCAGCGACGATGGCGTGCAGATACGCTGGCTAGCACCCACCATTACATTCATTGAGCTGGGACTAGAACTCGGCGGCGGCAACGACTTTCCCGCCTCGCGCGGCAGCGGCAGTCTCGGTTCGGCTGTGGGCACCTTGACTTTCGGTGGCGACATCGGCGTGAGCCACAGTTGGCAATTGGGCCTGTCCTATCTGCACGCTGGCGTGGATGATCGCACCGGCGGCATACATCCCGATGAAAATCTCATCGTAAGCAGTTTCACCGGAGATGAAGACATCCCGGGGATCGATCTCGTTTACAAATGGGCGCCAGCTGGGAATCTCACCGAGAAGAACTTTAAGTTTCAAGCGGAGTACTTCCACCGCAACGAAGACGGTGCGGTTACGCTGAGCGACGCGCCTGGCGTTACCAGTTTGAACGGCCGACAAAGTGGCTGGTACGCGCAGGGCATATATCAGTTTATTCGAAGATGGCGCGCCGGCCTGCGTTATGACCAGCTCGATGCGAATAACACCGGTTCTAATCCTGCGGTGCTGACCGCAGGCGGTTTCGGCGATCAGGGTTACACGCCGCGACGGTACAGCGCCATGATTGACTACAGCTACAGTGAGTTCAGTCGCTTCCGTTTGCAAATCAATCATGACGAGTCCTATCCGGACGCAGACGATCAGATCTTTGCGCAGTACATCGTAAGCCTAGGCGCTCATGGTGCCCACGCGTTTTAGGAAGACCAATCATGTTAGGAAGACCAATCATGACAAGACCAATATTACTTGTGGCCGGCGTACTGGCATTCGCGGCGCAATCAGCGCTAGCGGACTTACGCGTGTTCGCCTGTGAGCCCGAATGGGGCGCGCTTGCTCAAGAACTGGGCGGCGATCATATCGAAGTTTATTCTGCGACCACAGCGTTTCAGGATCCTCACCATATTGAAGCGCGACCCAGTCTGATCGCGCAGGCACGCCTGGCTAATTTATTGGTCTGTTCCGGCGCGCAGCTCGAAATCGGCTGGCTGCCGCTCTTGTTGCGCCAGTCGGGCAACAGCGACATCCAACCAGGTGGGCCAGGTTATGTAGAAACCTCAAGCCTAGTCCCACGCCTTGATATTCCGTCTCGTGTCGATCGCAGCATGGGCGACGTTCATCCTTCGGGTAACCCACACGTGCATTTGGATCCGCGACGGGTACTGAAGATTGCAGCCGTGCTCTCCGGGCGCATGCAGCAGCTCGACCCCGAGTTGGCCGGTCAATATCGCGCGCACTTTAAGAATTTCAAGGCACGTTGGACAACGGCAATTGCCCGCTGGAAGGCGAAAGCGCAGCCGCTTCAAGGCGCGCCGGTGGTTGTGCACCATAGAAACTTTACCTATTTGCTCGATTGGATAAGCATCAACGAGGTCGGCGTACTCGAGCCTAAGCCCGGTCTTCCGCCGACGGCCACTCACTTAGCGGAATTGGTGAGTCAACTTCAGAATCAGCCGGCCAAGATGGTTATCCGCGCTGCTTATGAAAGCGACCAAGCCTCGCAGTTCTTGAGTGAGCGAACCGACATACCTGAGGTGATGCTGCCTTACACGATTGGCGGCACGCCGGCCGCGAATGACCTGTTCGGGTTGTTCGGCGACACCATCAATCGTCTGCTCGGCGGATTCAAGGCAGGTCCTCGATGAACCTGGAAGCGATGGCAGGAATCCTAGGCCCCGCCTTTCTTGCCGGTCTACTGGTGCTATCCACGCATGTACCGCTAGGCCGGCAGGTACTCGCGCGCGGCATTATATTTATTGACTTGGCGGTAGCGCAGATTGCAGGGCTTGGCGTTACCGCCGCGTATACCTTGCATCTGGAGCCAGGCGGCTGGCAGGTACAACTTATCGCGGGTGCTGCGGCACTCGCTGGCGCCTTGGCGCTCTATGGGGTGGAGCGACGTTGGCCAGAGATACAGGAGGCCTTGATTGGGACGGCGTTTGTGCTGGCGGCGACCGGTGGCATTTTATTGCTGGCCAAGAACCCGCAAGGCGCCGAAGCCTTGCAAGACCTGTTGGCGGGACAGATTCTGTGGGTCACCTACTCTCAGCTCGTGCCGCTTGCCGCGCTTAATCTAATCATCCTAGTGCTATGGGCGATTCTGGGGCGGCGCGGCGGATCGATGGTTTTTTATCTCTTGTTCGCGCTTGCGGTCACGGCCGCGGTGCAACTAGTGGGCGTATTTCTAGTATTTGCCAGCCTGATCATTCCGGCTCTAGCCATACGCCATCTGAATGGACTTCGCGCGTTGCAGGCCGGCTATGTGCTCGGCGCCGTCGGCTATGCATTCGGACTTATTCTGTCCGCGCTGTATGATCTTCCATCGGGTGCGATCGTCGTATGGACCTTAGCGCTCTTTGCCATCGTCTTTCGCGCAGCAGCGGCAAGGATTTCGTGTACATAGTGTCTAAATTATTTTTCGAGGAAGCCATTGATTCATCCCGCCGGCGAGAAAAATTAAACCTCCAATTCAACGCTAGTTCCGAATGACAGTGAGCGTATCAGCACGATTGATCGGTTTAGCGCAAGCGCTTTCTTGCTGCCATCGCTTACCTTGCAAGCATTAAGTAGCTTTCACTT
>JAPSGG010000069.1:6493-7218 GCA_031177845.1 Chromatiales bacterium | reverse complement strand
CTGGCGAGCAGATGCTCGACCTCGAGTGCGCAGGCTATGGGCTCCGTGACGAACCGATTGGTCGATGTGATAATCACCGGCACGTGCCCCTGAGCGCGATGCGCTTTGATCAAGGCGCAACCCTTCGGCAGGATGAGCGGCCGGATGCGTTCTTCCATGAACTCCTCTCGCCAGAGCTTAAGGTGCTGTAGCGGATGACCCGCGAGCGGTTTATAGGAAAAACGCGCGAATTCGTGGATATCCAGGGTGCCCGCCTCGTACTGCGCATAAAAGCGTCGGTTCTCGCGCTCGTAAGAAACCGCCTCGACAATGTGCCGATCCGCGAGAAAGCGGCCCCATTCGTAGTCGCTGTCGCCGGCCAGCAAGGTATTGTCGAGGTCGAAGATCGCCAGGCTCACTCGATCGCTCAATTCCCCGTCCGCACGCGGACGGATTGTAAAAGGTGCTTATTCTAGCCGCGGCACTATACTCTGGTAAGGTCTGAATGACATGGGCAATACTGCGGCCGTCTGCATCGCTGAGCCAGCGTCTGCTCACGGTTTGCCGATTTGACGAGCTTATGGAAAAATGAAGGTCAAATCAGAATTTGGTGAATGGAGAACAAGTGATTGATTCCGATGGATATAGGGCCAACGTTGGTATCATCCTGACCAATCTGGAGGG
Organism: Chromatiales bacterium; assembly: GCA_031177845.1. Lineage (GTDB taxonomy): Bacteria > Pseudomonadota > Gammaproteobacteria > JACCYU01 > JACCYU01 > JAPSGG01. Next base: position 6,555 of record JAPSGG010000069.1, on the reverse strand, counting down.
GGCCGTATTGTGGTGTAAGCGCGTCGGCCAAGACGCGTGGCAGTTCCCGCAGGGCGGCATTC
>JAPSGG010000069.1:0-6483 GCA_031177845.1 Chromatiales bacterium | reverse complement strand
AGACGGGCTTGCTGCCGCAGCACGTGGAAGTCATTGGCTGTACGCGGGATTGGCTGCGCTACCAGTTGCCGCGCCATTTGGTTCGCCGTCATCAGCTGCCGCGTTGCATTGGTCAGAAGCAGGTCTGGTTCATGTTGCGGTTGATTGGCGATGAGGGATGCTTGCGGCTGGACTGCTCAGTAAAGCCCGAATTCGACCGCTGGTGCTGGGTTGACTACTGGTATCCCCTGCACCGAGTGGTCTTCTTCAAACGCCAGGTTTACCAGCGCGCGCTTGACGAACTGGCGCCGCTGCTGTTTCCGGCCGGCAAACAACCCAAGCCTTTGGGGCCGAGTGCTTAAAGCAGGCAGAGCCCGAGGACTTGGGCCCAATGGTGGAATCTCCAAGGCCGCAGCCAGCGATCCGGCTCCGTCCAGTCGACCGCCTCCTCCGCACTCGATGTTGATGTCGGACCGCGTTCGCGCCGCGGGCGCAACCCGGCATCCACCGATAGATCCGCGCCATGCTTGATACGCTGCGACGCATCGTACAAGAGGTGAACGGCGCGGTTAATCTCGCGCAGGCGCTGGACATCATTGTGCTGCGGGTCAGGCAAGCGCTATCCGTCGATGTATGCTCCGTGTACCTGACCACGCCTGGCAAGGAGGAATTGGTGCTGATGGCCACCGAGGGGCTGAACCCCGAATCCAAACGCCGGGTGCGATTGAATTTCAATGAGGGTCTGGTCGGCCTAGTGGCCCAGCGGGCGGAGCCGATCAATCTCGACGATGCCCCCAATCATCCCCGCTTTAAGTATTTTCCAGAAACCGGTGAAGAGCGATATCACGGGTTTTTGGGCGTGCCGATCGTTCACCACCGCCAGTTGCTGGGAGTGGTCGTAGTGCAGACGCATGAGACGCGGCGGTTTGGGGATGACCATGCCTCCTTTCTTTTTACGCTGGCCGCGCAATTGTCAGGTGCCATCAGTCACGCCGAGGTGAGCGGAGAGATCGAGGCCCTGCGAGGCAAGGGTGGAGAGATCGATGTCTTTATCAAGGGGATATCGGGCGCACCGGGTGTGGCGATCGGCACCGCCCTGGTCGCGTACCCACATGCGGATCTGGAGGCAGTCCCGGACCGCGTGCCGGAGGACATCGAGCGCGAGGAACGCCTGTTTCGCGACTGCGTGTTGCGGGTTCAACAGGAAATGTTAATGGTGAAGGAGCGCATGGGCGGCGTGCTGCCGTCGGAAGAGCGCGTGCTTTTCGACGCCTACGTAATGATGCTAGGCAGCGACTATCTGGTCGATCGCACCATCGAACGGATTCGAGCGGGCAGCTGGGCACAAGGGGCATTACGCGACACGATTCGTGAAAACGCCCGCAAGTTTGAAGATATGCAGGATGCTTACCTGAGCGAGCGCGCGGAAGATATCTGGGATCTGGGCCGGCGCATCTTGGTGCACTTGCAACAGAGCAATGATAAGCGCGAAGGCGATCAGCCGGAGCGCATCGTGCTCGTGGGCAAGAACGTGGGCGTGGTGGAATTGGCGGAGATTCCACATGAGCGGCTCGCGGGTATCGTCTCGGAGGGTGGATCGAGCTCATCTCATGTCGCGATCCTAGCGCGGGCGCTAGGGATCCCTGCCGTAATGGGTGCGGCCGATCTTCCGGCCGGACGCCTGAATGGACGTGAAGTGGTCGTCGACGGTTATGCCGGACGCGTCTTTGTTCAGCCAAGCAAACAGATACGCCAGGAATTCGAGCGCTTGGAGCGAGAAGAGCGGGAGTTCGCAGCCGGCCTGACGGAATTCGCGGAGCAGCCCGCAGTGACCACGGATGGTGTGCACGTCCCCGTATATCTCAACAGTGGCCTCCTGGCGGACGTGGATACGGCCACGCAACTAAACGCGGACGGCATCGGACTGTATCGAACCGAATTTCCGTTCATGATTCGCGAGCAGTTTCCAAGCGAGGACGAACAATTCCGGGTATACCGGAAGGTGTTGGAATCGGTGGCGCCGCGCCCGGCCACGCTGCGCGCACTGGATATCGGCGGCGACAAGCTCCTGTCCTATTTCCCCGTCAAAGAGGATAACCCGTTCCTCGGCTGGCGCGGCATCCGCATTATGCTGGATCACCCGGAAATCTTTCTCACCCAGCTGCGTGCGATGTTGCGCGCGAACGAAGGCCTCAATAATTTGCAAGTTCTGCTACCAATGGTGGCCTCGGCCAAGGAGGTCGACGAGTCGCTCAGGCTATTGCAGCGCGCCTATCAAGAGTTGATCGACGAGGGCATGTTAGTCACGATGCCGAAGGTGGGTGTCATGGTGGAGGTGCCTTCGGCTGTCTACATAGCAGAGGCGTTGGCGCGCCGCGTGGATTTCTTAAGCATTGGCTCCAACGATCTCGTGCAATATCTATTGGCCGTAGATCGCAATAACGCGCGCGTGGCCGATCTGTATCACGCCTTCCACCCGGCCGTCCTGCGGGCGCTGCGGGACATCGTGACGAGCGTCCATAGGGTCGGCAAACCCGTGAGCATCTGCGGGGAGATGGCCAGTGATCCTGCCAGCGTGATCCTGCTGCTAGGCATGGAGATCGACAGTCTGAGCGTCAGTCTGGCCGGCTTGCCGCGTGTTAAATGGGTGATTCGCAGTTTCAGCCGCGCGCGGGCGAAGGCGCTGTATCATGAAGCATTAGGTCTAGAGGAGCCGGATGCCGTCCGCAAGCTGCTCAACGACGCCCTGATCCAGAGTGGACTAGGCGGACTGGTGCGACCGGCTAGGGCCTAACTCGCCTACCGGCGGTCTTCTCTGTGCACCGCGCTCACTTTCCAATGCGCTTTGCGCTTCCGGTAGCGCTCATACCAGAGCCAGCAACCGCTCATCCCCAAGAAGGAGAGTAACAGCGCCGCCGCGTCAATCACAAAGACACCCCAGCTTCCTAGAATGCGGCCACTGTGAAGATCCAGTATGACGCGCTCAAGGGGCAGGACATGAGCGCGATAGTGTCGTTTGAGTTCTTGAGCCACTTCTGATGAAACGGATTGCGGTGTGGACCAGCGTACGCATTCCTTGCCACGGTAGCGTTGCCAGCCCAGAAAATCTTTATCGGTCGCATAAAGCCCATGTGCTGCATTTACCACGACACGCCCGTCGTTCGTACGACCAATGGCGCGAACCCCAGAGGGCGACCCTTGAGCATCGCCGAGTCGCTCGACCAGTTCGCCCGTTGGGGTGAGCAATAGGAGGGCGTCATCTACGGCTATCGCGACCAGACCGGCCACGTTTACCGCACCGCGCAAAGCGGCTATGCGCTCGGTCAGCGGCCGGTAGTTGAAGTACAACCGATCCTCGATTTGTACGATCGTATGACGCGCAGTGCGGAATGCGGCATCAATCCGCGGCGGGTTGATGCCATACCAGTCGAGCACGAGATCTGAACCTACATAGTTCTGATCCAGCGACATGCGTTCGGTATGGTTTAGCAGGATGCCGGTGATCACCAGCATCATTAGGAACAAGAACGCGGCAAGACCCGCGTAACGATGCCATTGGAAAACAGAGCGGAGCTTCCTATGTCGCCTATGGCGAGACATGGTTATGTAGGAAAAGGGCCAGGCGGGCCAGCTTGGTAAGCGCGCGCACGGACAGGGTGGCCCCCGAGATATTATCGATTGGTCGGTCAAGCTCGTTGTCGTCCTGCAGCTGGGCGCCTTTGAACTGATCGGTAAAAAAATCATACTTTACCTCCCAGCCGCGGCTCTCGCGGAAGATCAACACCTTGATTCTCTCAATCTTGCCCTCGTTAACGACGATACCCGTGGTGATTGGCAGCTCCTTTCCGACCTCCTCCAATATCCATGCACTGCGACCGCCTTTGTACCAGTATGTCACTCTCAACTGTCCTAAATCGTGCTCCATGAGAGCCTTAACATCTTCTTCAATCTCGCCGATGATCCATAATGCCTCGGGCTCCGGCACGCCGTCCGGAAAGGCCTCCCGCAAAAACGCCCTGGGCTCCTGATAGGTTCCCTGACCATGGACGGCGGACGCAATTAAAAGCCAGAAGGCGCCAAATACGCTGTATGACACAGCATGCTTGAAAATCATGGTCTTACGTCAACAAAAAGGGCGCGAGAGCGCGCCCCACGAGTCTTACATGTTGATTATCCCTAGAACATATAGCCGATGCCCAAATTTAGGCTATCCTCGTCCACCGTGATTCCTTCAACCTGCTCGGTATCGCGAAATTGATAGTCCGCCTTTAGAACGACTTGGGGGTGAGGCCAATAGTTAGCGCCGAACGTGATGTTTTCCTCGGTTAAGTCCTCGGTCTCTTCGATCTCCTCGTAACGAGCGAATATTCCCAGCCCTGGCGTTACCTTCAGCGAGGGCTCCACGTAGTATCCGAACTGGCTATCGCGATCAAGGGCCTCCGCGGCAGCACCTCTGATATCCCACATGGCATAGAGCGCGCGCAGACCGAAAGGCCCGGCGACCCACTGTATATGGCCTTCGTAGAGATAGGCCTCTTCGAGGCCATCGTCGTCTTGTTGCGACAGGTCATCCTGATACTGAACGGTGGTGGCGATCTCGAGCCCGGGAATCCCGCTGTATCGAAGTCGTCCGGTGAACGCCGGATCATTGGCGATCGCTTCGGCCACTTTCTGGCGGCCGCCGCGGATTTCAACCTCGGCGGGGTCTACTTCCAGGCCGGAGTGAACGGCGACGTTATAGCTCAGTCCTGTCGCGCCGATTTGTCCGAGCAGCTGACCACCGCCTTCCCACCAGGTAGTCGGGACGATCCGGCTTTCCACCTGATTGCGCTCGACGCCATAAAAGGTCGGAGGTTCGTGCGTTTCATTTAATATGCCGACCGGAATTAGAAAAAGCCCGGTCTGCGCTCGGGTTGCATCGGTCAGATCAAATTCGAGGAACGCCTGCTCCAATTCGACCTCGCCCGGCTTATCCTCTCCTTCCCCGATCAGGGCATGTTCAAACTCGACCTCTGAAACGAAACGAATATTGTCGGTAAACTCATAACCAAAGAACAAGACAAAGCGGTGGAAGTCGATCTCGTCATCCCCACCCTCGAAGTTATTGTAGTGCAGTTCTCCGTATCCACCGACAGCCAGACGGTCTTCCTTCGCCGCTACCGCGGTATCGATGGCATCCGCAGTAGCGCCAAGTTGCTCTTCAAGTGCCTCTACTTTCTCTTCGAGTTGCTGCATCCGTTCTTCATCTGTTTGCGCCCAAATACTGCTACTCATTACGAGGGCAATGACCGCCGCGCCCACCGGCATACCTGGTTTCTTATGCATGATATTCCCCTAATGAAGTTGCAAGCGAGCATCGCGCGACCCGCGACCGTAGGATTATAAGTGTTGCCAATACGAATGCAAACGCTTCGCATTATTTATAACTCCTAAGAAGTTCACTATGCTGATCCTATGGTATGGGTTTAAAAATCTCGCATTGACGAGCGTGTGCGAACGGGTGGCCGCAGGGCAGCTATCGAATCAGTCCTCAAGAAGGGGTGTTAATGACGTTCCGAACTACGGAGCTTCTAGCCGCAGGCGCCGTACCGTCAATCTAAATAGCCGCAGCCGTCAGAAAGCGTATCGTGGTCAGTAGAGCACCTGCGATCCGAGGTGAGAGCCCGACGGAGATGGGGATTGCCCTTATCGTATTGCTTGAGGAGGTATGCTCGAATGGCGTCTAAAAGGGTCGCACGATGGTCATGGCAACGATGATTACTAGAAATGCAACCGGTACCTCGTTGAACCAGCGATACCACACATGGCTGTGGCTATTGCGGTCGTATTTGAAGTCCAGTGCCAATTTCCCACACCAGATGTGATACAGCACCAACAACCCGACCGTCACGAGCTTAATGTGCATCCAAAGCACGTTGCTGTATCGTGTCCAGCCTTGAATCAACATCCATAGTCCGAGAAGGATGGTAATGACCGCGCCTGGGGTCATAATGCCCCAAAAGAGCTTACGTTCCATCACCTTGAACCGTTCAATGCTGGTCGCATCGTCGCTCATGGCATGGTAGACGAATAGGCGCGGCAGGTAGAAAAGGCCGGCGAACCAAGTCACCATAAAGACAATATGGAATGCCTTAACCCACAGCATCGAATGTGGCAGGAAGTACAGCGCAAGCTACGGCACCATGGACAGGCATCCAAATCCACGGGCCAGGAACGACATTTAAGTGCAAAACCTACATCATCGACTGCAGATAATTTTCTATACCGACGCGCCCAATCAACTCGAGCTGAGTCTCCAGCCAATCGATGTGTTCTTCTTCGCCGTCTAAAATATCCTGAAATAGCTCCCTAGAGACATAATCGTTTACTGATTCGCAGTGGGCGATGGCTTCTCGCAGCACTGGGACTGCCTCCTGCTCGAGTTTGAGATCACACTCGATCATTTCTTTCGGGTGTTCACCGATTTTAAGCTTGCCAAGATCCTGTACATTGGGTAGCCCTTCC
>JAPSGG010000330.1 GCA_031177845.1 Chromatiales bacterium | reverse complement strand
TAGAAGTAATTCAAAGAGTGTTTCGCGGTGAGCTGACGGTAGGTAGTGCGGCGGTGCTGCTGGGAATCAGCGAGAGGCAGTGCTACCGGATCAAAGGGCGGGTTAGGGAGCACGGGGCCAAGGGGTGCCGGGACCATAGTGGAAAGATAAAAGTAGCCCGCGACGGCGATCGCGAAGGCGGTGGATTTGATCGCGATCAGCCCGAGCTGCCCCCACCACAGTAGGCTGTGATGGCGAAACGCATAAGTGGGGAGACCGGAAACGTCGTACGTGCGCGCGCTCACAGCCGCTGCTCCACCGCAAGATGCCGCTCCGTTTCCTCCTGCGTGGGCCAGAACCAGCCAATCAGCGCAAACATGAGCGGAAGCGCGCCCCAGACAACCGCCCAGGGCGTGAAGATGGAGCCGACAAAGAGGCCGGTTAGCGTAATAGCGCTGATTAATGGCCAAATAGACGGCATCGCAAACGTCGAGCGATGATGGGGCTTGGCGTCGAGCAGCGTGGTCGCCAGCACCTCCTGAATCGGGTGTTGGCGTAATCCTTCGCCGCCATCGTCCAGTTTCCGTTTTCCTGGATGGCAGTAGAGTCGCTGATTGACGGCTCGCTGTCTTGTGCTTGCGCGCGTGCTTCACTGGAACAGCCGCAACGCAGCATGGCAACGCTGCTGACGACTGTGACATACCATTGCTTGATGATGCTCATGGGGTATTTTGAATCTTGCTTTTGTACGCTGCCATCGATGGCTTTCGCTAGAACAGGAATGTTTTATCGCGCTGACGATCATCAATTCAGCGATTTTACCGGCACCACTGCAATGTCGTGCAGGCGCCAATCCAGGGAACGGGCGCGCTGCGCGATTCGTTCCAGTTGACCGACCGTATCTTTCTCGCTAGCCAGCACCACACTGATATCGCCGAAGTAGACGTGGCCCTCCTCGCGCAGTCGCACGCGCGCATCTCTCACTCCGGGCATTGCCTCCAATTCGGCGACGAGTTTGTCGATCAGGGGGTCAAGCTTTTTCTCGCCGACCGGCCTGGGGCTTTGATCCATGAGCCCCAACACCGCATCGCGAAGATTGGTGATACCATCCTTGAGGATATCCGCCGAGATCAATGCGGCGACAACGTAGTCCAACCACCAGATGCCCATAGCGATACCGGCGACACCCACCATTGGCCCCGCTGAGGTCATCCAGTCCGCCTTGTTCATCTTCGCGGAGGCGTATAAGAGCTTGTCCTGCAGCATGCAGGCCAGCGGCATCTTGGCCCGGCCAAGAAAGATCGGCGGTATGGTGCCCCACACGAGGACCGGAAACATCAGCCATCCAAGCCAGACGTGTTGCCCGAAGAGTTCGACCGTGCCGATGCTTGGGTGATCCGCAGTGACCAAGCCGACGGAGGCGTCGTAAAGCAGTAAAGCTCCGACCACCACCAGCGCCAAAGCTGCGATCAGATGGCCGATCATTACGGTTCGATGATAGCCGAATGGGAAGCGTTGATTGGGCTCACGAGAGACCAGAGGCATCGTGATCAGAAACACAATGGGCGGGATTAGCCCCAGCATGTCTTCCGCCCAAGCAGTCTTCATCGCCTGCGATTGGCCCATGGTCAAATACAACGCAATGCCTGTAGTGACCAAAAAGGCAATCGTCCACCATTGCAACCGCTTTGCTTTTTGCAGCGCGCGCTGCTGGTCGGCGGGGTATTCGATCTCAGCGCCCCAGCGGATCGCTGGTTGTTCTTTTTTCACCTCGGCTCTCCTATGAGCCATGCATGCACCTGGTTGCGGCGGGATAGAACAAAGTGCTCCAACTCCACCAGCCAGCCGTTTTCACCCGGCGGAACCGCAATCACGTGGTCGTATTCATACAGCGTCACGCCGGTGTTCTTGAACCCCCAGCGCTTGAGCTGCCATGTATACGCCGCAATGGGCCCTGGGTATGAAGGGCGGTCCTTTACCGGCACCGGAACGGCGCCCGCCTCCTCCACGTAGCCGCCCACCGCGCGGCCTAGCGGTACGCCGATCTTGTATCCCTCCAAGGTTTCCGAGAAATCGCCTGGAAGAGGCATTCCGACCGGTGCGCCAATCGCTAATATGCTGGTGTAATAAGGCTGTGTCATGCCAACCTCCGTCGACCAGGGCGAGTCATAGGTCAGGCCGGCGATGACCACGTCCAACTCGAAATTACGCAGGGCCTCCAGCAATTCCGCTTCCGAGCCTTGAACCCACTCGATCTGAGCACTGAGTTCGCGGGCGAATTGGCGCAGTAAGCGCACTTCAATACCCGAGAGACGGCCGCCGTGGATGCGGGTCCAGGGCGGATTCTCGGAAATGCCCGCGCGCATGATTCCATCCGTCACGCGCTGCAAGGTTCCTTCCGGGTCGCGCGGCATACCGCAGGCCGCAATTTGGCCCACGAACAGCACGACAATCATTAGGCGCATGGGTCTACTGCGGCAGCCAATGACATGGCTTTCTAGTTCGCCCATGATACGACTGGAAATATGGGTAATATCGAGGGCACTAGCCGGTATGTGAAATGCAGTCAAACAGAATGTCGACAGCCATCGGGCGACATGGTCTCGCCGTCCCGGCTGGATGTTAAGTTATGCGTGTTGTGCCCGTCGATGGCCGCTATCTCGTCTTTGTGACAGCCCAAAATGTTGCGCTTAACACACCGCGCTAAATAGACCCTACGGTATAGGGTATTAGCGCGTGGAAGCCACTTGCAACAGAAGGAGCCCTGCGTGACCACAGTCTACATCTTGCAGGCTGGAGCATCGTCTCACAACCAGCGTGGCGGAGGCGTGAAAAGCCAGGGCAGCAATTATGTCATCGCTTGTCCTGCATCTGTACGGCAGCCCATCATGCCTTTGAGCTCGGTGCCGGCGGTGGCCTGGTATTTCAACAACATCTCGGATTGCGAAGATCGCTCCTGCTATGGGGCGGGCTGCTAACCACCTGGTTCATACGCGCG
>JAPSGG010000068.1 GCA_031177845.1 Chromatiales bacterium | reverse complement strand
TGCGCCTGCTCCAGGCAGACCAAGTCGGCCAGAGCGGGCAGGTCATCCAGCGATTTCAGGTTGAAGTAGTCCAGGAATTGACGCGTGCTGCCGTACATGGCCGGTCTACCCGGCACGTCGCGGTGCCCCACCACCTTTATCCAATCGCGCTCCTGTAGCGTCTTCATGATGTTGGTGCTCACGCTCACGCCGCGGATTGCCTCGATTTCACCACGGGTAATGGGCTGGCGATAAGCGATCAGAGCGAGCGTCTCCAGCAGCGCCCGCGAGTAACGCGGCGGCTTCTCCTCCCATAGCCGCGAGATCCAGGGTGCGAGTTCCTGGCGTACCTGAAAGCGATAACCGCTGGCCACGCGTTTGAGCTCTATTCCTCGATGGGCGCACTCGGCCTCTAACGCATCCAGCGCCTTCCCAATCGAATCACGGCTATACTGGCCCTGCCCGTCGGCCACCAGCTGGGCGAGCTGCTCAACACCCAGCGGGCGATCCGCAGCCAACAGTGCGGCCTCGATGATGTTCTTAAGTTGGCGCAGATCCATTCATATCTCTTCTAATTTGCGTCGCCGGGGGATCGGCGACCTGCGTTCTGAATCGATTCAAAAACTCTCGTAGCTTGGCAATCCGCGGCCGACACCATGTCCCTCAATTGCCCCCCACGTTAGAGCTCGCGGGCCGCAGATAGATTGGCGCAAATGGTGCCGCCTGCACCAGCTCGACGAGACGCTCCTTAATGAGCTCCAGTACCGCAAGCAGCGTGACGGTGACGCCGGCGCGGCCCTCCCGCGGCGCGAAGCAGGCGGTGAATTCGGTAAAGCCCTGGTCGGTCAGTTTCGCCAGCACCATGCACATGCGCTCGCGCACGGAGAGGGGTTCGCGCCTGATGTGGTGGTGCGAAAACATCTGGGCGCGGTGCAGCACATCCTTAAAGGCCATCAGCATATCTCGGAGACTGACCTCCGGCCGTGGTCTGGGGCCGCTTATCTCTGGTGGCAGCGCAGAGGCCGAGAATATCTCGCGCTCGAGCCGCGGTAGCGCATCGATGTCTTCGGCCGCCTGTCTGAAGCGTTCGTATTCCTGCAAGCGGCGCATGAGTTCGGCGCGCGGATCTTGCTCGTCGTCCGCCTCGGCGGGGCGCGGCAACAGCATGCGAGACTTGATCTCCGCCAGCATCGCGGCCATTAGCAGATACTCTGCAGCCAACTCCAGATGTAATTCTTTCATCAGCTCGACGTACTCCATGTACTGCCGGGTGATATCGGCAATCGGGATGTCGAGGATATCGAGATTGTGGCGCTTGATGAGATAGAGGAGCAGGTCTAAAGGCCCTTCGAAGGCCTCCAGGAATACCTGCAACGCGTCCGGCGGGATGTAGAGATCGATAGGCAGCGTCGTGATCGGCTCACCGCGCACGATTGCTACGGGCGCTTTGGGCTCTGGCGCAAGCTTCAAGATGATGGCGTCTGACATGATGTTATCGATCTTCCCCTGCGGCAGGCCGTGAGAGTGTGCGCTACTACGCGTCTGCACCCAGCCGCTCTCACGCGACCTCGCCCTAGCGGTATGCGAGCCCCATTGCTCCACGCACCTCCACCAGCGTCTCACGCGCGATAGTGCGCGCTGCATCGCAGCCTTCGGCGACGACCTTGCGCACCACGTCAACGTCGCGCTCATATTCCCTGGCGCGTCCCTGTATGAGTTTGAGCTCCGCCTGAATCGCATCGATGACCGGCTGCTTGCATTCCAGACAGCCGATGCCGGCCGTGCGGCAGCCCCATTGGACCCAGGCCTGCACCTCGTCGTTCGAGTAGTGCTTATGCAGCGCCCACACCGGACACTTCTCGGGGTCGCCGGGATCGGAGCGGCGAACACGGGCGGGGTCTGTCGGCATCGTGCGAAGCTTCTGCGCCACGCGCTCGGGCGACTCGCGCAGCTCGATGGTGTTCCCGTAGGACTTCGACATCTTCTGCCCGTCCAGCCCCGGCATCTTTGAGGCCTCGGTCAACAAGGGCTGTGGCTCCGGTAGGATGATCTTGCCCGTGCCCTCAACAAAGCCCAACAGGCGTTCGCGATCGGCGGTCGATAGATTCTGTTGAAATTCCACCAGCGCGCGCGCGTCTTCCAGCGCCTTCGAGTCGCCCTGCTCTCGGTAGCGCGTGCGCAGCTCATGGTAGGTCTTGGCGCTCCTCTTGCCCATCTTGCGAGCGGATTCTTCAGCTTTTGCCGCAAAGCCGGGTTCGCGCCCGTACAGGAAATTAAACCGGCGCGCGATCTCGCGCGTGACTTCCACGTGGGGTACCTGATCTTCCCCCACTGGCACCCATCCCGCCTTGTAGATGAGGATATCGGCACTCTGCAGCAACGGGTAGCCCAGAAACCCATAGGTCGCCAGGTCTCGCTCCTTGAGCTTCTCCTGCTGGTCCTTGAAGCTCGGCACGCGCTCCAGCCAGCTCAGCGGCGCGAGCATGGAGAGCAACAGGTGCAACTCGGCGTGCTCCGGCACGCGCGACTGGATGAACACGGTGGCGACTCGCGGTTCGAGGCCGGCCGCAAGCCAGTCGATGACCATCTCCCACACGCTGTCGGCCACGATCTGCGGCTCCTGGTAGTGCGTGGTAAGGGCATGCCAGTCGGCGATAAAGAAGAAGCACTCGTGGGAGTGTTGCAGCTCGATCCAGTTCTTAAGCACACCATGGTAGTGGCCGAGGTGCAGGCGTCCGGTGGGGCGCATGCCGGATAGCACGCGTCGGTTTGAGTTGACAGCGGAGTTCAAACAGCGTTCCCGGCGTACCCGCTGCGCGCGATCCCGTGCACCTCAATATCCCGCCAGTCCATTGATCTCGCCCTTGCCCCGCCGTAGGACCTGTGGCACGCCATCGATGAGGTCGATGACGGTGGTCGGCTCAATGCCGCAGAAGCCGCCATCGATGATCAGATCGACCTCGTGCTCCAGCCGCTCGCGCATCTCCGCCGGGTCGGTCAGCGGCAGCTCCGAGCCGGGCAAGAGGAGTGTGCTGCTCATCAGGGGTTGATCCAGCTGCGCCAGTAGCGCCTGCGTCACGGTATGATCCGGCACGCGTAGTCCGATGGTGTTGCGCTTGGGCGTCTGCAGTCGGCGCGGCACCTCGTGCGTCGCCTTGAGGAGAAAGGTATATGGTCCAGGGGTGCGGGTCTTGAGGAGGCGGTAGGCGATGTTGTCTACCTTTGCATAGGTTGAAATCTCCGACAGGTCGCGACATACAAGCGTGAAGTGATGTTTGGCATCAACCTGGCGGATGCGCCGAATGCGCTCCATGGCCTCCTTGTTGCCGATCAGGCAGCCTAGCGCGTAGCACGAATCCGTGGGATAGACGATAAGACCACCGCCGTTGAGAATCTCGACCGTATTGCGGATCAACCGCGGCTGGGGGTTCGCCGGATGAATCGAAAAGAACTGGCTCACGCTGACACCCTGGATAGAAACGCTTAGGCTCTTGCTGCAAAGGTCGGGATTCTACCTTGAACCTCCTACCCGGACCAACAGCGTATGCAGGCAGTCGGGCATGGGTTACCATAGCCTGTCGACGCTACGTTCTTTTCAGGATACCGATGAAGTTTTTCTACGATTTCTTCCCGATCCTGCTGTTTTTCATTGTCTACAAGTTTTACGGCGCGATCCCGCCGGGCGCGATCGAGATGATTAACGCGCTCCCGCTCATGTCGCTGACGCCGAGCGAGCCCGCCCATGCCATTTATCTTGCCACGGCTGTCGCCATCCTGGCCTCGATCGTGCAGGTGTCGCTGTACTGGCTTCGCAACCGCCATTTCGAGCGGATGCACCTGATCTCGCTCGCCCTGATCACGATCTTCGGCGGCGCGACGCTGGCGCTGCACGATCCGGTCTTCATCAAGTGGAAGCCGACAATTCTGAACTGGCTGTTCGCGGCTGTATTTCTGGGCAGCCAGTGGATAGGCGGCAAGACGCTGGTGGAGCGTGTGATGGGCCACGCCGTCACGGTGCCCGCGGCCATCTGGCGCCGGATCAACCTGGCCTGGGTTGGGTTCTTTCTCTTCGCCGGCCTAGCCAACCTCTACGTGGCTTACAATTTCCGCGAAGAGACCTGGGTGGACTTCAAGCTGTTCGGCCTGATGGGGCTCACGCTGGTGTTCGTGTTCGCTCAGGCGCTCTATCTCTCCCGGCACATGGAAGCGGGCAAGCAAGAAACGTGAGGCGATTGTTGCGATGCTGTACGCGATCATTAGTCAGGATGTAGACCAGAGCCTGGAAAGGCGCAAGTCCGCGCGCGAGCAACATATCGAGCGCCTACTAGAGCTTAAGCGGGGCGGGCGCCTGATACTGGCCGGCCCGCACCCGGCCATCGATAGCGAGGACCCCGGCCCGGCCGGCTTTACCGGCAGCCTTGTCATTGCCGAGTTCGACTCGCTGGAGGCGGCACAGAGCTGGGCGGCCAGCGATCCGTACGTTGGGGGAGGCGTTTACGAGTGGGTCATCGTAAAACCGTTTAAGAAAGTGCTGCCATAATAGTGCACTGTGGCCACCCTGCTATCGCAGCGCACCCCAACTCGCCGGATAACCCACCCGGCATTGATCGGGAAAATGATATGAATCGCAAGATCGCTGCAACTGCCTTACCCTTGCTGGTGGTAGGTCTGCTATCGGGTTGCCAGAAAGGGGCGCAAGAAGCCAAGGATGACGGAGCCGAAGAAGTCGTCGCGACGGTCAATGACGCGACCATCACCCAACGTGAGCTCGATGCTTACATCGCGCACCAGCAATCTGCGCGCCCCGACGACCCGCCCGACCGGCACGCGGCGCTGGACGAACTGGTGCAACTAGAGGTTATCGAACAGCAGGCCGAGGAAGAAGGACTGGACGAGCGCGATGACGTGAAGGCGGAGCTAGAATGGCAACGCACTAATCTGCTGGTCAACGCCTTCATGCGCGAGCATATGGACAATATGTCATTCTCCGAAGAAGAGCTTAAGGCAGAATACGAGGCGCAGGTAGCTCAGCTCTCCGATCGTGAGTACAAGGCCAGGCATATCCTGATGGAGACGCGAAAAGAGGCCGGAACGATCATCAGCCGCCTGAACAAGGGCGCAGATTTCGTCTCGCTTTCAGCAGAAGAATCCTCCGCGCCATCTGCTCTCGAGGGCGGCGATCTGGGCTGGTTCAGCCCCGATACCATGGTGGCGCCGTTCGCGGAGGCGGTAAGAAAGCTTGAAAAGGGCGCGTACACCAAAGAGCCCGTAAAGACGCAGTTCGGCTGGCATGTGATTCTGCTGGAAGACACCCGCAAGCTGGAGCCGCCGCCCTTTGAGGATGTGAGAGAGCGGGTAGAGAGCATACTTACCAGCAACGCATTGCAGTCTTACATCGAGAAACTGCGCGAGGGCGCGGAAATAGAAATTAAGCTCAAGCCACAGGCGCAAACGCCTAAGAGTTGACTTACCAGACCGAGGTATCTGCGCCGCGAAATCTAGCCGGGATGTTCCGATTTCGAGCGGCGCGGTCGATATGCCGGTCGGTAATGCATTGGACCTACCGCAAGCGCCACACGTCATCGGCGGGAAAGCCATAGTGCTTCGCGCCTCGCAGAACAGACGTTAGATACCAGTCAAAAGGGTGTAGCGCATAATCTATCGCGCCGGGGCATGCGATATATGCATACGCGTTATACATCTTGCTCTGTACGCCTATTGACACCTGCAAGCGGTCACCACGCAACCACAGGTCAGCTTGGAGGTCGATTTATGCCCAGAAAGAACGTATTCCCGATCGCGCGCGACTGCCTCAATCTGGCCAAGCTGAAATCACTGGAGCGCTTCGGTGACTATCGCATCCATCCCGTGCTCGATTTCAAGGACGTCCAGGGAGAGCACCCCCCTGCCGATCACGGAGATCCTGAGCCGGGCGGAACGGGAGATCGGTTCGTTTTCGGGCACCAAGGATGCCATCATCACGTTTGGGACTTTCCGGTGAGCTGCCTGCTGCCGATTCTATGCGACCGATTCGGTGTGCCTTCCCCGTCCCTGGAGAGCGTGATCAAGTGCTATCACAAATACTGGAGCCGCATCGTGCAACGCAAGGTGGCGCCGGAATGTACGCCGAAGTTTAGCAAGGTCGACCTAAACGACGATCAGGCATTGTCTAAGATTGAATTGGACTTGCCGTTCTGGCTCAAGCCGGTGAAGGCCTTTCGGTCTCAACTGGCATTCAAGATCAATGACGAGCGAGATTTCCACGGGAGTACAGGCATCATCCGCGAAAAGATCCCACGTTTCAGTAAGCCCTTCGATTTTTTCCTAGAGCGGGTGGCTACGCCGAACGAGATTGCTAGCGCACACGGCGGCTTTTGTATCGCCGAAGAAGTTATCGAGGGGCGGCAAGGCGCGTTGGAGGGCTACGTGTAGAACGGCGACGGAGGTGTACGGCGTGATCGAGTCGATCAAGGACGAGAGCAGCAACCCCTTTTCCAGATTCCAGTATCCGCCCTTCTTGCCGGAACTCGCGCAACAGCAGGTGTCCGAGACCGAAAGAAGATCCTACGTCATATCCAGCTCGATCAATCGGCATTCAACATCGAATTCTTCTACGACGAGGAGCGCGACAGCCTCCACCTGTTAGAAATCAATCTACGCATCTCCACATCCAATTCTGACATGTTCGAGAAGGTGGATGGGTTGCCCAATCAGAAGGTCATGGTTGAGCCAGCGCTCGGCAGGCGGCCGGTGTTTCCGCATCGGAAAGGCCCGTTTGCGTGCGCGGCGAAGTTCATGCTAAGCAGGTATGAAGACGCCTTGGTGAAGCCCGTGCCGGATGACGCGGAGGTCAGGACGGCCGAGGAACAGGTATCTGGCACATTGACCCAGATCAGCGTGAGCGAGGGCTTGCGACTATCGGAGCTGCAGGATCAGGATGCTTACAGCAACGAACTTGTCGACATCTGGGTCGGTGCGCAAAACGAAGAAGAGTGGATGAGAAATTACCGCAAGTGCATGGATTGATTGGCGTTCAGTTTCTCGGACTGACCCCCGCGCCGGGCAGCGGATGAGGCCAGCTTCTACCGGTCGTCGCCCATCGATCGCGCGTGCTTCGGCTGCGCACCAGTTACCGGCCGAACTCCTCGTCGTAGTCCGCCATGGCTGCCTCTACGACCTTCATGCCGTGCTCGCAGCCGTACACGCCTTCTATGGAGATCTTGTTGGACTTGTTTGGGGCCATCTTGTAGGTGGCGAAGTAATGTTGCAGCCGATTGATGA
>JAPSGG010000329.1 GCA_031177845.1 Chromatiales bacterium | reverse complement strand
GCGTCGGTCGGCTCGAGTCGCGGCCATTATGCAACGCAAGCTCGGCACGGGTAAAACGGCGCCTTGGCCCGACGCCGTCCGACCCGCGCCGTTTCGTCGCGGCCGCGTTATCGGGCGCCGAGGAACATCCCGAAATAAGGTGAGTTCACTCCTGACCTGCGAATGGAGTGTCCGCTCGGTCCCTCGCCAAGAAACTCGGCAAACCAGGCTTCGTGCTCGATCTCCTCGTGCAGGATCGCGAGCGACAGGTCATAGGTACGATGATCCTTGCCCGCGGTCATGTTGCAGATCTCGGTGTAGCCGCGTACCGCACAGCGCTCGGCCTCCAGCAGCACCTTGATCATGGCCCTGATGTCGGTCGGATCTTTCGGCAACGACGCCGGAGGACAGGCTGAGATGTTGTGGAAGTCGACCATGCTATCCGGGAGTTTGCCGCCCAGTTCATAGATGCGCGGTACCAGCGCCTCGAAGTGATTGCGATCCTCGATGCGCGCGTCCTCGGCAATCTCCTTAAGTCCTTCGCCTTCCAAGCCAATCAGATTGACCCGCAAAATGGTGTAGTAGTAATAAGTCGTGAGTTCGGCGGCGGCGTTGCGCACCAGTAGATCCAACAGTCTTTCGACGTCGACGCCGGACCGTTCGACTAATTCCCGCGATACCTTGGCCATTGTCATCTCCTCCGATCAGTGTAGGTTGGGAGTCGTTCTTATGACGACTACGGTAACGTAATATCGCTTCGATGATTTATCAAATAAAAGTTTAGATATTATTGATCGACGATGATAAACGGACGGAGGCTTCATGACACTACAGGAACTGCGCTACCTCGTAGCACTGGCCGATGAGGGTCATTTCGCGCGAGCGGCGGAGCGCTGCCATGTGGGCCAACCGACACTCAGCACGCAGCTCAAGAAGCTCGAGGATTTTCTCGGCGTGCCACTGTTCGAGCGCGGCAAACGCATCGTCATCCCGACGCCGGTGGGCGAAGAGATCATCGCGCAGGCGCGCATCGTGCTTGAGGAAGCCGGGAAACTGCGACAGCTCGCGGATCAGGGTCAGAATCCCATGTCCGGGCCCTTGCGCCTGGGGATCATTCCCACATTGGGACCTTATCTGCTGCCGCACCTGCTATCCATCATTCATTCGGTCTACCCTCAACTACGCCTGCTATTACGCGAGGATCTGACGCGCAATCTGCTGTCCCGCCTGCGCGCGGGCAAGTTGGACGTTTTGCTCCTGGCCTTGCCCATCAGGAAGGACGGGCTGGAGACTGCGCCTTTGTTCGAGGAACCGTTTTTGGTGGCGTTGCCGGCGGACCACCCGCTCACCGGACAAGCGCAGATACAGCACGACCAATTACGGAGCCAATGTGTGCTGCTGCTGGAGGAGGGGCATTGTCTGCGCGAGCAGGCGCTGGACATCTGCGGCACCAGCGATAGCGATACCGGCGAGGAGTTCAAGGCGACCAGCCTGGAGACCTTGCGCCAGATGGTGGCGACCGGGGCCGGATGCACCCTGCTGCCGATGCTGGCGGCGCAGCCGACCAGCGGGATGCCGATCAAGTCGATGATCGAGACGCGCCCATTCGGCGAACCTGCGCCCAGCCGAATCATCGGTCTGGTATGGCGGCGGAGTTTTCCGCGGATGAAGATTGTCCATAATCTCAAGAAGCTAATCCTGGACCATCTGCCGCAGGGCACGGCGAGCGTGAGCTAAGAGGTAGCGGGGTCATGAAGATCTCATATCATTTTCCCGCTCAGGGCAGAGAGTGGCTCCGGCCGGAGTCACCAGGCTACACGACGTGCCATCTGGCGTCAGTGTGAGAAAGCTGACCAGACTCCTACTTCCATAGGAGTGAACAGACAAGGTGTTTATTGAATTTTCAATACTTCGTTTGCTCCGCCGTCATCTCGCTACTGTCCGGCACTCACTAAGAAAGCGGCAATCATGCAAAGCACGATCTTGATCACGGGCGCCAATCGCGGTATTGGGCTGGAACTGGTAAAGCAATGCGCGCGGGCGAACTGGCGCGTGCTGGCGTGCTGCCGAGATCCCGCTAGCGCATCGGAACTCAAGACGCTGGTGAAAGAGACCAATGACCGCATCAGCGTATACCGGCTCGACGTGGCCAATTCAGAGCAGCGGCAGTCGCTGGCCAGTGAATTGGACGACATGCCGATCGACATCCTGATCAACAATGCGGGCATTTACGGTCAGCGCGGCGCAACATTCGGTAATACCAATGAAGATGCGTGGCTCGACACCTTCGCGATCAATACCATTGCCCCCCTGAAGCTCAGCGAGCTGCTGGTCGACAATGTCGCGCGGAGCTGCCGCAAGATCATCGCGAGCATCAGTAGCCAGATGGGCAGCATCGCAGACAATGGCTCGGGCGGTCATTACGTCTACCGCTCGTCCAAGGCCGCGCTCAACGCTGTGATGAAAAGCATGGCAATCGATTTGAGGCCGCGCGGGATAACGGCCGTGATTCTGCACCCTGGCTGGGTCAAGACGGACATGGGCGGCCCGAACGCGCAGATAAGCGTGGAACAAAGCGTGAGCGGTATGCTCTCTATCCTGGAGCGCCTGACGCCGGATGACGCCGGGAGATTTTTCGATGTGAACGGCGGGATCATCCCTTGGTAAAGCGCATTGGGTGCGCGTCCGTGATGCTTGGAACGCCGGCTGCGCATGGCGGGAGTGTGACAGTTGGTGAATCCACTGGGGGTTCGGATACAATCCAAGGCCTTAGGCACTACTCTTAGGGGCACTCATGACGCTGGGCCCGGTGATGCTCGATCTGGTGGGCCCGGCGCTCACCACGCAGGAACGCGAGATGCTGCAACACCCTCAGTGCGGGGGTGTGATCCTCTTTACTCGCAATTACGTCTCGATCGATCAACTTCGGGCACTGGTAGATGATATTCACGCCATTCGTAAACCCCGATTGCTGATCGGCGTGGATCAGGAAGGTGGGCGCGTGCAACGATTGCGTCCA
>JAPSGG010000328.1 GCA_031177845.1 Chromatiales bacterium | reverse complement strand
CTCGAGCGCATACTCACCGCCAGCGGCATAGGCGCCCGGCTGGAACTGGCGGATGTTCCACTCTCGGCGGCAGCCCGCGCGGCATTCAGAAGCGAGATCGACTGGAAGCGAGTGCTCGCGGCCGGCGACGACTACGAACTGCTGTTTACGGTGCCGGCCGAACACGCGGCGGCGATGGAGAAGCGCTTCCTCGAGTTAGATTGCAGCCCCACTCAGATCGGTTATATCGAGAAACAACCCGGACTGCGCTATACGCTCCATGGCGCGCCATACGCGCTGAATGGCGCTCAAGGCTACGACCACTTCGCCGTTTGACGGCGCTTGGGACGACTCGGGTATAAGCCACCTTGAGCCCGCCTCGCCAACTTGCCGCGCGCGCCGTATTGGTAAACCCATGTCACTTTCTGGCCTTCGGGTTTGGCTCGGGTCTGATCCCTTATGCACCCGGCACAGCTGGCACCTTGGCGGCAATCCCGTTCTTCATTGTGCTGCAAGACCTATCCACGCCGCTGTACTTGGGTGTCGTCGGGGCCATGCTGCTGGCGGGCATGTGGATCTGCGGGCGTGCCTCCGTCGCGCTCGGCGTGCACGATCATAGCGGCATCGTATGGGACGAAATCGTCGGCTTTCTGTTTGCCATGACGGCAGCGCCCGCTCATTGGGCATGGATACTGGCGGGTGCCATATCGTTTCGAATATTCGACATCATTAAGCCATGGCCAGTCAGCCTGGTCGACCGCCGACTCGGCGGCGGTCCGGGTATCATGCTCGATGACGTGGTGGCCGGGCTTTACAGCTTGATGGTCATCCAGACCATCGCCGCGCTGGTCTAGGCCAAGCCTTCCGCTTAGGGGCATGCCATCTCAGGGCGGGCAACGCCGCGCGTCGGAGCAACGGGCTAGAATAGCCAGACGAGCGGTCGTTTTCCCTGTCTGATGAATTACAAAAATAAGTCCAAAAGAATTGCTTGACATAAGCAGCCTGAGCCGCCGCGCGCGGGAGGGAGAGGATGGATAACGAGGCGCTGCGAATACCAAAAAAACTTCACCATGTGGAACTATGGACCCACCCAGAGGGCAGGGTCGCCGGTTCGATCTACCTGCACTTGCAGAGCAATCAGCACGCCGGCGAGGAGCGCCCCGAGGAAGTCCTGAATCAGCCGGAACCGTTTCTGGTGCTTCGCTGCTATGCGCCCGAGGAACTGCGGTTCTACAACAAAAAGTCCATCATCCGAGTACAGTATCGCGGCACGCCCTCAGCTGCTTCGCCCGATCTCGTGACGCTGGGCTGCCGTCTGCATATGATGGATGGGTGCATCTTGAGCGGCGTAATCAAGGAGTTCCTGCTGCCGGCCCACAGGCGACTGTTCGATTATATCAACCACAGCGGGGAGGCATTCATCAAGCTCCATCTTGCAAGCGGCGAGGTATGCCTGATCAATAAGGCTTACATCGTGCGCGTGAGTGCCGATCCGGACGCCGGCGGACAGGATTAACGAGTCGAACCGCGATGGGTGTGCTGGGAGCCATACGGTCGGACCGACTGATCAACCAGGTACGCTCATCCGGCAATCTCGATGATCCAGTCAGCCGGCAAGCCGTTGATAAGCTCAAGGACCTTGGAAAGGCCGCGGTTCCCAAACTCATCTCACTGCTCGGCACCACATCCCGTGATGAAACCAGGCTGCTTGTGGAGTTGCTGCGCAGGCTCGTCGATAAGCACACGGTGGAGTATTACTTTCAAGGCCTGGCCGATCCGGATCAGCGGGTGGTCACGGGCGTCGTGAGCGCTCTGAAGGGTGCGCACAATGTCGACCCGAACAGACTTCTTTCACTGTTCGACGAGCCAAGGATCCCCAAGCCCGCAATCCTAGAGCTGCTGTCGGCATACAAGGGATCCCTAAACGCCGAGACCATGCTGCGTTATGCGTGCAAACTCGAACATAACGACCAAGCGGTCTTGTTTCGGATTATCGAGCAGGTCGCCAATGATCGACTGGTGCCCTCATTGATCAACCGGCTGGACGCCCAGGATCCGTTGCTGCGCGCGCGGGTGGCGGGGGTGTTGTCCCGATTTTCGTCGCCTGCGGTGCGGCTTGCGCTACATCGGCTGCTGGCGGACGAGAACAGAGCCGTGCGCTTGGCCGCGCTCGAAGCGCTCTCGAAGATAGGCGCCGATATGGACATCGAGCAGCTTTGTCGGCTGCTCAAAGATCCCGACATCAAGATCCAAGGCAAGGCGATTGAGGCGATCATAAGGCGCGATCACCCGCGCACCGTGCACTATCTGCTCGACCCACTTCAAGATGAATCCGAGTATGCGCGCCGTGCGGCGGTCGAGGTGCTTAATGGGATCAGCAATGCCGACGCCATCAAGGATCTGCTGGTCGCGATCAAGGACTGTGATTGGTGGGTCAGGAGCCGGGCCGCGGACGCGTTGGGCAGTATCGGTGGTCCGCGGGTGGTCGAATCCGTCATTCAACTCATCAAAGACGAAGATGAATTCGTGCGGCGTGCAGCCATCGAGATCATCAATGCCACCAAGGATCAGCGCGCGTTCGACAGCCTGATCGAATCGCTTGACGATTCCGACTGGTGGGTGCGGGAGAGGGCCATTGATGCCCTGGCGGCCCTGGGCAACAAGCAGGCGGTGCCGGCTCTCATCAGAATCTTAGGGAGGGAGGGCGAGGAGGAGGCCCTAATATTGGTCGTCGTCCGGGCGCTGGGAAAACTCGGTGCGCCCAGAGCGATTAAACCTCTTATCAAACAATTGAAGTCGCCCTCCAGCAATGTGCGTAAGGAGACAATGCACGCGCTATCGGCCCTGATCGGCGAAACGCAGGCCAAACTGATCGGGACCGCAGTCAGCCAGTGTCTGACTGACTCAGAGCCGGATGTCAGATCGGTGGCGGGGGAGTTCGTACAGCGAATTCAGGCCCAGTATCCAACCGCCTTCAGACTGACTCACAGCCAAACCGCCACTCACTCGCTGGGCAGTGCC